>VFZS01000187.1 GCA_016871095.1 Acidobacteriota bacterium | reverse complement strand
CTGCTTTACGGAATCGAGCCACGCGACCCGCTGACCATCGGGGTCGCGGCCCTGGGGTTGATTGGGGTGGCCCTACTGGCGGGTGGCATCCCCGCCTTGAGGGCCAGCCGGCTGGATCCGGTGAAGATTCTGAGGTATGAATGAGCGGGCGGCACGCCACGGCGCGCCAAGGTGCGCCAGCACGGTCGTGGCGTCGTAATACGCTTGCTCCACCCCGCCGGGGCACGCTTAACTGGAATCAGTTCCCGCCGGGGACGAGGAAGGTTCCCATACCTCCTAATCACAGGGGTCCCCGGCGGATATCCTTTTGGGGGTGAGAATCGGCGGCAATGAGACATAGGTCGCATAGTGTCGTTCTGCTCAGCCTGCTCGGCGCCCTTATTGGGGCGGGTGCCGATCCTGCTGGTTCCGCGCCGGGGACATGGAAGACCCTGGGCGGAGAGACTCGCACCTCGGACCAGGCCGAGAGCTTCCTGCTCGATCTCATGAAGACGTCCAAGGTGATGACCCTGTCGGTGGCGGTCGTCCAGGACGATCGCGTGGTTTTTGACCGAATCCTGGGTGTTGTGGATCGGAAGACCGCGAAAGCGGCCGATTCACAGACGGTCATGCGGACCGCCTCCCTCAGCAAGCCGGTCTTCTCCTACCTGGTCATGAGGATGGTGGATGAAGGTCTGCTCGGCCTGGACCAGCCCCTGGCGGAATTCATCGACCCGCCTTTCACGACCTATCCGGAGTACGCCTCCCTTAAGGATGAAGCCCGCTGTAGGGGCTTGACGGCCGCCATCCTCCTCAGCCATTCGGCGGGTTTCCCCAACTGGCGGCGTCCGCGCTTTGGCGGCTCTTTGGGAATGCAGTTCAATCCGGGCGAGGATTTCAGCTACTCGGGCGAGGGTTACTATCTTCTACAGTTCCTGCTGGAGAAGAAGACCGGACAGGGCCTCGCCGCCTTGGCGAAGCAGAAGGTCTTCGAGCCTCTCGGCATGGCGCGGAGCTCCTTCCTCTGGGAAGCGCGCTTCGACGGCGATTTCGCCGTGGACCTGGACTCCCCGCTGCGGCCTCTCCTCGAGAGGAGCCGGACGAACGCCAACAGCGCGGGATCGCTCCTGACCAACGCTTCGGATTACGCCAAGTTCGTCCTGGCCGCCCTCAACGGCCGGGGTCTCAAACCCGGGACCGCGTCCGCCTGGCGGAAGCCCCGGCTTAGGGTCGCGGGCAAGGCGCTGCACAGCCGGGATAAGCCGGATGCCAGTCTGAACGACGACGTCCAGTTGTCGTGGACGCCGGGTTGGGGCTGGTTTCGGAGCCCGGCAGGCGAGGCGCTATTCCATGTCGGGATGGAAGAGGGCTGCGAGAACTACGTGGTCCTGTTCCCCGGGAAGAAGACCGGAATCGTAGTCCAGAGCGTCTCCGACCTCGGGGTGAGCATCTCGCCCAAGATAGTGGCGCGTCTGATCGGCGACGTGTATTCACCCTTCTCCTGGATGCGCTACTGAGAAGGCGTGAAAAAATCGGTTCGGCGCTGCGGGCGGCAGGCCAAACGGCCTGCCCCACGGTGCGACCAGGGCACTTAGCCCGTCGTGGGGCAGGCGGAATCGCCTGCCTGCCGATTTTTTCGCACCTTCTGAGGGACGCGTGATGGGAGAATCGCAGATGCGGGCGCTCGCCAGGGCTTGCCACGGTGCGCCAAGACACGTCATCACATTGACGGCAAAGGATTTCGCTTGAGAAAACCGCGGCTGGCACGTATTGTGGATAGGGGCCAGACATGAATGGAGTAACACAAGGGCCGCCGGGTGGCGGCCGGACCCTCTCCGGTTGCGCCGACATCATCGCATTGGCGGTCATCACCTTGCTCCTCGGCTTCACCTACGATTCGGGAGAATCCAGCCCCTTCGACCGGCTGCTGGCGCCGATCACCCGGGTGGCGGCCGCCGCCTCGCTGGGCGGCTGCGCCCAGAGTGCGGTCGGGGACCTGTTCGTGAAGTAGACGCCGCAGCGGGCACGCCGGGCCGATGCCACAATGTGGGAATGGTGCAGTTGCCGACAGTGCGCGTCAGTCGGCGCGGCGCGGACCGGGTGAACGCCGGGCATCTGTGGATCTACTCCTCGGATGTTGCCGATCGCGGGGAGGCCCGCCCGGGCGATGCCGTCAAAGTATCCGATCCCAAGGGCCGAGCGCTCGGAACCGCGCACTTCAGCTCCACCTCCCAGATTTGCCTCCGCCTGCTGAGCACGCAGATCGAGCCGATTGACCACGCCTTCTTCCGGAGGCGCATCACTGCTGCGAGGGAGCACCGCGAACGGGTGGTTTCCGGCACGGACGCCTACCGCCTGGTATACGCCGAAGGCGACCTGCTCCCCGCGCTGATCGTGGACCGCTACGGGGACTACCTGGCAGTCCAGACCCTCAATCAGGGCATGGACCGGGCCAAGGCGGAGATCGCGGCCGTGCTCGAGGAGTTGTTTGCGCCGCGGGGCATCGTCGAGCGCAATGACGCCCCAGTGCGCAAGCATGAAGATCTGCCGCCTCACAGCGGCGTGCTGGTCGGTGAGGCGCCGGAACGGATCCCCGTGCGGATGAACGGTTTAGCGTTCTCCGTGGACCTCCTGGGCGGACAGAAGACCGGGCTGTTCCTGGATCAGCGGGAAAACTACCTGGCCGCGGCCCGCCACGCGCGCGGGCAGGCGCTGGACTGCTTCACTTCGACGGGCGGATTTGCGCTCCACCTGGCGGCGCGCTGCCAGGCGGTCGAAGCGGTGGACAGCTCGGCGGCGGTCCTGGCGCAGGCCGAAGACAACCGCCGCCTTAACCACATCGAGAACCTCAGCCTGCGCGAAGCCAACGTGTTTGACCTGCTTTCGGGCTACGTAGCGGCGGGACGGAGCTTCTCGACGGTGGTGCTCGACCCGCCTGGCTTCGCCCGCTCGCGGGACGCGCTCGAGGCTGCCCGGCGGGGCTACAAGGAGATCAACTACCGGGCGCTGCGGCTGCTGGAGCCGGGCGGGGTGCTGGTGACCTGCTCGTGCTCGCAGCACCTGAGCGAGGCCGAGTTCCTGGAGATAGTGGCCTCGGCGTCGGTGGACAGCGGGCGGCGGCTGAGGGTGCTTGAACGCCGTACGCAGGCTCAGGATCACCCCATCCTGCTGACCGTACCCGAGACGCACTACCTTAAGTGCTTGATTCTTGAGGTGGTTTGAGCCGGCTTGACCTCAGGCGTGGAGCAGCAACCGGCTCCAGGCAGGTCCCAGACAGGGGGTGGGTCCGAGGCCGGGCGGGGGTTGGAAGAAGGTGACGGCTTGATGGCCGATTGTGCCGCCTCCGTTGGAGGCGGAAGGAGTTGTTTGAAAGCGTGGCGGCGGCTTGCCAGTCGAGGGCGCGGGCGCCTCACCAGGTCCAGCAGGAACGCATCGTCTGTTTGGACCAGAAGCTCCAGCGCACAGGCGAGGTTCTGGCGCAACAGATAGCGGAGCACCTGGCGCTGGAGTCAACACTGGCGCGGTGACGTTTCCCGCATCATCCTCTACTTGTGCAGCGTGCTGGTGCTTCGCGGCGCGCGACGATTCTGGAGCCGCCTGCGGGGCAAGCGTCCACGCTTGCAAGCCGGCATTCCTGCCGGCTTCCGCGCCCGTCCACAAGCCGGTTGGAAAACCGGCTCGCAGGCCTGGAGACCCGCCCCACTGGGTTCGGTTGCGGCTATGCCGCACGGTGTCATGGCCGCTCCGCCCGGCGGCCTCCGCGGCCCGGTCCTGCGATCCAGCGGCCGGGATCATGTTCCGGTGCAGGTTGGTCTGCATCCAGTCGTTCGCCTTGTGAGTCGTGACGCGGTAGGCCCAGGCTTTGAATCTGGCGGGATCTTGCAGCAGCCCGATGCCCTGGACGATGCCCAGCCAGCTCTCCTGGGTCACCTCCCAAGCGGCTTCCGACCTCCCTGTCAAACGATACACGTACCGCCACAGGCGCTTCTGCCACCGCCCTATCAGCGTCTCCAGGGCCTTCGCGCTGCCCCGCTGGCACTCCGCCACCAGCACCTCCTCAAGCAGTTGGTCTCGGAGATCGGTCATCGGTCCTGAACGTCCTCTGCCCGGCGGCGCCAGGTGCTTCACTTGTTCAGTCTGCTGCGTCCGGGAGGCGGTTCATTTTCTTTTTGGCGCCCCGGGCCATGTGCCGGCGGCGCACTCGCGAGCATGAAAACCCTGGGATCCGCCGGGGTGGCTGGGTGACCCTTGGGCGGGGGCGCCCAATCCTGCCCAGGGATTTCAAGAAAGCCGTAGGCTGGCAAGCGCCGGGGCTTCCCTTCCAGGGATGTCCCCTTGGGAACTGGTCAATTCCGATGCTTCGCGATGATCTTCACAATGGGCTCAACATTGACATAAACGCGCCACTCCAGGAGCGCGTCATCGCCGGCTAGGGCGCGCCACACCGCGGGGACGCTCCAGTGATTCTCAGCGAGCAACTTTCCCCCAACGGCATACGTGCCTTCGGCGGCGCCTACCAGAACCGCCACCTGGCCTCGCCAGTAGCTCTCCTCGACCCTGATCTGGTAGTCCGGGAACATCCGGAAGTAATGTGCCCAGCCGGCGCGCATACGCTCTCTGCCGCGGATCTCGGCGCCGTCGGAGTCGACGAAGGCATGGTCCGCGGTCATCAGAGCCGCGACGGCGTCAACCTGGTGGCCATTGATGGCGCGAACCAAGGCCTCGGCCCTGGCCAGGGGTCCTGGCTGCATGACGCAAGAGTACAACGGCTGGCGGGGCCTTACAGCAGCTCCTCCGCGGCCACCCAGTCACGGCCCTGGGATTCGGCCACGCCGGGGCAGGTGAGGCGGCCCTGGTAAGTGTTCAGGCCCACGCGCAGGCCGGCGTGCCGGCGGCAGGCCTCCCCCAGACCGTGGCTGGCCAGCTCCAGCAGGTAGGGAAGAGTGGCGTTGGTGAGAGCGAAGGTCGAGGTGTGGGGCACCGCGGCCGGCATGTTGGAGACACAGTAGTGCAGCACGCCATCGACGAAGTAGATGGGATCGGTGTGCGTGGTGGGCTGCGAGGTCTCCAGGCAGCCGCCCTGGTCGATGGAGACGTCCACCACCACTGCGCCGCGCTTCATCAGCGGGATCATGTTGCGCCGGACCAGTCTGGGCGCGGAGGCGCCCGGGATCAGCACCCCGCCGACAATCAGGTCGGCTGTGCGCAGGCACTCGCGCACCGTCAAGAGGTTGGAGGCCAGGGTGACGACGGCTCCGCCGAAGATGTTGTCCAGCTCGCGCAGCCGGTTGAGGTTCCGGTCGATGATGGCGACACGGGCGCCCAGCCCCAAGGCCATCTTGGCCGCATTGATGCCCACGATGCCGCCGCCCAGGATCAGCACGTTGCCCGGGTTAACGCCCGGCACGCCGCCCAGCAGCACGCCGCGCCCGCCGTTGGGGGCCTCCAGGTAGACCGCGCCGATCTGCACCGCCAGCCGGCCGGCCACCTCGCTCATGGGGGTCAGCAGCGGCAGCGAGCCGTCCTCCCCCTGTATGGTCTCGTAGGCCACGGCGCTGACCTGCGCATCCAGCAACCGCTGGGTCAGCTCGGGCAGCGGCGCCAGGTGCAGATAGGTGAACAGAACCAAGCCCGGCCGGAGGAACTCGTACTCGGCGGGTTGCGGCTCCTTTACCTTGATGATCAGGTCAGCCTGCGCCCATACGTCCCGGGCGGAGGGAACCAAGCGCGCGCCGGCCTCCTCGTACTCGCGGTCGGGGAGGGAGCTGCCCAGGCCCGCTCCGGCCTCGACAATTACCTGGTGCCCGGCCTCGAGCAGGGCAATCACCCCGCCCGGCACCAGCCCTACTCTGGTCTCGTGGTCCTTGATTTCCTTGGGGACGCCGATGATCATGGCGACTTCGCCTCGCTGGGTGATGGGGGCTTGGGTCCCGCGCCGTTGACTTCCCGCTTGGGCCCAAGGCCCAGGGCGATGAGGGTGAGGGCGTCCAGCTTGCCGGTGGCCTCGAGGCTCTGCGAAGCCTGGAACTTCTTGAGCGCCGCCACGGAGTCGGTCCCCCACGTGCCCGTGGGAGGCCCGTCCAGAAGCCCCCGCGAGATCAGCGCCTGCTGGATCTCGAGGTAGCGCTCGCGGGTGGGCGTCTGCTGTCCGGCGCGCCAGCTCGGGACGCGCTTCCTGGAGACGAGCTTCTTGCGCGTGGTAGTGGACTTCTTGGCTGTCGCCGCCGGCTTCTTGGCCGCCTGTTTCTTCTGGGGAGCCGGGGAGGTCTTCGCGGGCGGGGACTGGGTCTTCTTCTGGGGCGCGGGGGACGCCGCCGCGAGCCAGCACGCGACACAGGCCAGGAGTCCCGATCTACACAAGCGTGGTTCTCCTCCGTGGGACAAGACCGGGCCTTGTCCCATAGCCGCCCATGCTATCACTGTTTGTCGGGCAGCGTTCCGGCCAGGAACAAGGGCTGCCAGTTCACCCGTCCGGTACGGCTGGGCGCCGGGCGCATGATGCGGAAAGCGACCGGCTGGCCGGCCTTCAGGGTGGCCTGAAGGCGCTTGACATCCTCGGCCGAGGTCACCGGCTGGCGGTTGATGTCGGTGATGATGTCGTTGCGGGCCATGCCGATATCCTCGGCGAAGGAGTTGGGATCCACGCGCGTCACCAGGACGCCGTCGCGGTCCTCGTAACCCAGGCGCTCTCGCTCGCCCTGGCGCAGAGTGCGGTACCAGAAGCCAAACAGCGCCTCAGTGGTCTCGGAGCGCGTGCTCTCGGGCTGGCCGCGGCGCCCCCCGAAGGTCTCGGCGAAGATCTCGGCACGCTCGCCCACGGTGACCTGGAAGTCCATCTTCTTGCCGTTGCGCAGCACGCTCACGTTGAGCACATTCCCGACCGGGGTGGCCGACACGCGGCTGACCAGGTCGTCGCCGTCCTGGACAGGCTTGCCTTCGATCGAGACGATGACATCCTCGGGCTTGATGCCCGCCTTGTCGGCGGGACCACCCTTGTTGACGCCGTCCACGAAGACGCCCTGGGTGGCGCCGTAAGCCTTCAGCAGCTCCGCCGGAGCGCCCTTGCGGAAGGTGATGCCGATGCCGCCGCGGGTTACCTTGCCGGTCTTTATGATCTGGTTGTAAGCGTTGACCGCCATGTTGACGGGCAGCGCGAAGCCGACCCCGTTGTAGGTGCCGGTCTCGGTGGCGATGGCGGTGTTGATGCCGATGACCTCGCCCTTGAGGTTGAGCAGCGGGCCGCCGCTGTTGCCGGGGTTGATGGCGGCGTCGGTTTGCAGGAAGCGCTGGAGCTGGTGCTGCTGGTCGCCCACCTCACGTCCCTTGGCACTGATGATGCCAGCGGTGACGGTGGCCTCCAGGCCGAAGGGTGAGCCGATAGCGATCACCCAGTCGCCGACTTGCGTGCCGTCGGAATTGCCGATCTTGGCCGGGGTGAGGGAGCGATCGGCGTCGATCTTGATGACGCCGACATCGAGCTCGGGATCGGAGCCGATCAGCTTGGCATCGTAGTCCTTGGTGTCGTTATTGAACCTAACCCGGATGCGATCGGCTTCGTCCACCACGTGGAGGTTGGTAAGGATGTAGCCGTTCTTGTCCACGATGAAGCCGGACCCGGCCGAGGAGCGGCGGAAGGGGCGCTGAGGGATGTCGCCGAAGGGGCTGCCGAAGAAGCGTCGGAAGAAGTCCATCCCGAGAGGGTCCTCCTCCTCCTCTGGCGGCCCCGGCCGCTGGCGCGGACGGCGTTGCGTCTGCTCCTGCTCGCGCGTCCCGTAGCTGGAGGTGATGTTCACCACCGAAGGCTCCAACTGCTTGGCGAGCTGGCTGAAGGCCGTGGAAAGCTGAGCCGGGCTGGGGATGACCAGGGGCGTGGCATCCGGAGCCGGCGCCTGGCCCTTCTGGGCCAGGACCGCCGTGTTGACCAGGGTGCCGATCAGGATGCCGATCGAGAGGGTGAAGATCAGCAGGGCGGCGGACAAGAGTTTTTGTTGCTTGAACTTTGCCAACATATCGGTACACACCTATGCGTGGGTGGGACTTACTGTATTTTACCAGTTCTATCCAACTAGACGCACGACGCCGGCGTAGGTTACCGCGAACGGCCGGCGCCAGCCCTGCCAGTAGATCTTCAGGCCGATCTGCATCTGGCGCGTGCCGCCGGCGGAGCGGACCAGCCCGAAATTGGTGCTGGTCAGCCCGGAATCCGGGCCGCCCCAGGTGTGGCGGTTGAACAGGTTGAAGGCCTCCCAGCGGAAGTCCATCCGGAGGCTCTCGGTGAACTGGAAGGTGCGCGCTACCGAAACGTTCTCGCCCCGGCCCCACAGGTACCGCTGCTTGGGGTTGCGCTGGGTGGCGCCACCGAAGAGCTCCTTAGCCACCCATACCTTGGCCCCGGCCGGAGGCGCCAGGCTGGGTGTTTTGTTCATGGCGGAGGTGTCCCACCACAGATCCACGAAGGGGTCGAACTTCTGGCCCTTCGGCTTGGCCCGCCACCCCTCGTAGCTCGTCACGGAACTGCGGTTGCCCGCTCCAGGGATTCCCAGGCCGTACCCGGGACTGATCGACATGGGACTGCCCGAGTTGTAGGTCTGCACTCCCGCTATGCGCCAGCCACCCACGAAGTGGCGGACCACTCCCTGGTTCAGGTAGGGCCGTCCCTTGCCGAAAGGCAACTCGTAGCTGTAGCTGAACTTGAAGACGTGGGTCTGGTCGCTCCAGGAGAGGGCTTTCTCGAGCTTCAGGTTGTAGCCATCCATGGAGCCGCCCGAGGAGGCGTTGGCCGCCTCGGCGGTGGAGAACATCTTCGCGAGCACGTAGGAACCCAGCAGTTGCAGGCCGTTGGAGTAGCGCTTATCGAGCTTGAGGATCAACGCGTGCTGGTACTACTGTGTTACCAAGCAAACATTCTGTGGTAGAATTGTTTTGTGGGTACACAGTCCGCGCCAGGCCCACAGGAGAAACGCTTCGCGGCATACACGGATGGCCTGGCGAAAGCCGCA
>VFZS01000186.1 GCA_016871095.1 Acidobacteriota bacterium | reverse complement strand
GATGCTGCGGAGCTTCCTGAAGCTGAGAGCCGTGGACCCGGGTTTCCGCGCGGACCGCGTGCTGACCGTGCGCCTGGGGCTGACGCCCTCCCGGTACCGCGCCGAGCAGCAGAAGACCGCCTTCTACCGGGTTTTGCTGGAGCGGGTGCGGATGCTGCCCGGAGTGGAAGCGGCGGCGGCTACCAACCACTTGCCCATGGTGTCGGATCTCAACCGGGCGTTCACCATCGGCGGGCGCCCCATTCCTTTGCCAGGGGAGTGGCCGACGGCGCGGTTTCGCGCGGTGACGCCGGACTACTTCCGTGCCATGGGGATCCCCCTGCTGGGGGGGCGGGTGTTCACCGACCGGGACGATGCCGAGGCCCCCGGCGTGGCCCTCGTCAACCAGAGCCTGGCGCGGCGCTACTGGCCCGGTGAGGATCCGCTGGGCCAGCGGGTGAATCTGCTACAGCCGGAGATGCAGCACGGCTGGCGGACCGTAGTGGGGGTGGTCGGGGACGTGCGGCACACCGGGCTGGACGCGGAGATTCAACCCGAAGTGTACGCCCCCTACTATCAGATGCCGGAGCCCTCTACCACGCTGGTGGCCCGTGCCGTGACCGAGCCGCTCATGTTGGCCGCCGCGGTGCGGGCGGCGGTGCGCGCGGTGGATCCGGACCAGCCCCTGAGCGAGGTGCGCACCATGCCGCGGGTGGTGGCGGAGTCGGAGTCCATGGGCTCGCGGCGCACGGTGCTGCTGCTGCTGAGCGCTTTCGCCGCGCTGGCGGTGGTGCTGGCAACCGTGGGAGTCTACGGGGTGATCTCCTATTCGGTGACGCGGCGCACCCAGGAAATCGGCGTGCGGATGGCGCTGGGGGCCGCCCGCGGCGACTTGGTGCGGATGGTGGTGCGGCAGGCGCTCGGGCTGGCGCTGGCGGGGGTGACGATTGGCACGCTGGCGGCTGTGGCGCTGACCCGGTTTCTGTCCACGCTGGCGTTTGGCGTCAGCCCGGCGGACCCCGTCACCTTCGCGGCGGTTGCCGCCCTGCTGCTGGCGGTGGCGTTGGCTGCCAGCTACCTGCCGGCGCGCGCCGCCACGCGGGTGGATCCCCTCACCGCCCTGCGGGCCGCCTGAGCTTCACTCCAGGGCGCCCTGGCGCGCCAGCTTCTTCACCGCCTCGCGGAGATCCAGGTTGCGGATCAGCCGGTGCAGGTTGTTGGGGTGCAAGCCCAGCAACCGCGCGGCTTCGTTGTACCTGCCCCCGGCCTGCTCGATGGCCCGCAGCACCGCCAGCCGCCGGGCTTCTTTGACGGCGTCGTGGTAGTTCGCTTCGGCCGGCCCGGCGACGGCATCGCCAGTCCTCAACGCCTCCGGCAGATCCGCCGCCAGGATGAGCTCGGCAGAGCCCAGCACCACCGCGCGCTCGATGGCGTTCTCGAGCTCGCGGATGTTCCCCGGCCAGTGGTAGCCGGTCAGCAGGCGCTGCGCCGTGGGCGAAATGCCCGCCACCTGGCGCCCGGCGCGCTGGGCATACTTGGCGGCGAAGTGATGGGCCAGCGGGAGGATGTCGTGCTGGCGCTCGCGCAGCGGCGGAAGCGTGATGGAGACCACGTTGAGGCGATAGTAGAGGTCCTGGCGAAAGGCGCCGCGGCGGACCGCCTCCGCCAGATCGGTGTTGGTGGCGGCCAGCACCCGCAGGTTGACCTGGATGGTGCGCACCCCGCCCACCCGCTCGAACTCGTGCTCCTCGAGCACACGCAGCAACTTGGCCTGGACGGCGGGGGCCGTCTCTCCCACTTCGTCAAGGAAGATGGTGCCGCCGTCGGCCATCTCCAGCTTGCCGCGCTTCTGGGCTATGGCGCCGGTGAAAGAGCCCCTCTCATGACCGAACAGCTCGCTTTCGAGCAGCGTCTCAGTCAGCGCGGCGCAGTTGATGGCCACAAAGGCCTTGGCGGCACGGGGGCTGTTGCGGTGGATGGCGCGCGCCACTAGTTCCTTGCCGGTGCCGCTCTCACCCGAGATCAGCACGGTGGAGTCCGTCGGGGCGGCCCTGGAAATGAACTGGAAGACGGCGCGCATGGCGGGGCTTTCACCCACCATGTTGTGCTCCAGGCTGCTCTCCGCCAGGAGGTGGCGGTTCTCCTCGGCCAGCCGCTCGAGTTCCTGCTCCAGGCGCAGACCCGGAGGCGTTTCGCCTTCGTGCAACAGAAACAGGAAGAGGCAATCGCCAATGCGGACCTCGTCGCCGTGGCGCAGGGCACGCTCTTCGACCGGCAGCGCATTGACGAAGGTGCCGGCCCCGTTCCCGAGGTGGCGGACCCAGTACTCCGTGCCGCTGCCTTCGATCACGCAATGGCGCGGAGCCACCGAAGCATCGTCGATGGCCAGCAGGTTGGAGGGCTCGCGGCCGATCGACACAGCTTGCTCGGGAAGGGCGAAGAAAGCCCCCTCGAGCGGCCCGGCGATAGAAAAAAGTCGCGGATTCAAATGCGCGCAACCTGCTACGGCGTCACAGCTTCGCCGCCCTTCGGCGTCCTCTATCCACAATGATTGGACGAGAATCAGCTCTGATTGTTCCGCAGAAACCGCGACGGACTCCACGCGCGCGGATCACATTCTTGTTCAAGCACTTGCAGGGGGCGCTGGCATCATGAGTGCGTGGCACTCCGGCTGCTCTGAAGAGTACTCTCTCGGGCTCCCACCCGGACCTGAGAAGTTAACACAGGAGAAACAGACATGCGGATCATGAAATCGTTCGCGGTGCTGGCTGTTCTCGGTGCCTTGGTGGTTCCGGTGGCAGCCAGAGCGCAGACGGCCGTGCAGGCCAACATCCCCTTCGAGTTCGCGGCCGGCGGCAGCCTTCTGCCGCCCGGCAGCTACCAGTTTGAGACATCCTCCCACGGCCGCATCTTGGCCGTCCAGGGCATGGACCGGAAGACGCGCTGGCTGCTCATGGCGAGCCGGGCCTACCGGTTCATCGGTGGCGATCGGCCAGGCAAGGTGGTCTTTAACAAGTACGGCAATCGCTACTTCCTGTCGGAGGTTTGGAGCCTGGGCGAGGAAGCTGGGCACCGCCTGCCGAAGACGCGCCAGGAGCGCGAAGCGTCACTGAAAGCCTCGGCGCAGCCGTTCATGGTGGCGGCGCGGTAACGGCGGCGCCACGGGTCGGAGGCTACTCCCACCGCCCGGACAGGCGTGAGGCGGGCTGGGACACCGACTGGAAGCGCAGAATGCGCGCGGCATCGCGGCCCCGGACGCTAACAAGCGCCATGGGGCCGCGATCCAGTATCTCCTCAGCGGCCCGCTCGGTAAGCACCACCTCGGCGCAGGGTTTCAAGACGGGCTCCCCGCCCTCCACGTAGATGTGGGCGGGGAGCCCCTCGAGTTCATGGGCCTGTCCCGGGCGGAAGCTCCAGCCGGATTGGCCAAAGGCCTGGCCCAGCAGGCACACCGCGGCAAACACCGGGTTCCCCCACAAGTAGCGTTCGTGATCCGGCGGGAGGGACATCTCCTCGAAGGCGAACGAATCGATGGGATCGGTCTCGCGGCCGTAAGGCAGGCGCAGCAGGAAGCGCGGCAGCAGGAGGCCCAGCCAGGCGGCCTGGCGGGAGCGGCGCAGCGCTTCCCAGGCGTCGCTCACCTGGGGGTCGAGCGGCGGCCAGTCGTCCGGGTCGGGAGTGGCGGCGAGGGATTCGCAACCCAGGATGCGCGGACTGATCGCCGCCAAGAAGGGCGCGCCGGCCTGTCCGGCGACGGCGCCGAGCTTCGCTAGCAACGCCAAGTCCTCGGGGGCGGCCTCGAAGGTATAGTTGCCCGCCAGCAGCGCCCATAGCGGCGCTCCCGGCGTGCCCACGCTCTGCTCGACCAGCAGCTTCCAGGTCTCGGAGCGGCGCAGGTCGTCGCAGGCGGCCAGATCGGCGGCCAACTCGGCCTTCGAGATGTCGAACAGGCGCAGGCGCAGCGTGACACCGGTCTCCAGCCGCCGCACCAGGAACCATACGCCGCGCCAGGCGGCCTCGAGGGCCTGAAGGTCCGGCTGGTGGAGCAGGGCGCGCATCAGGCCGCCGGTGGCGGCGTCCACCTCGGCCACCAGTCTGGCTTGCTCGGGCGGAGCGCCAGGGACGATGTGCGGGGCCACGATGTCGTGGAGGAGCTGGCTCCACTCGTCGCGCAGGCGCGGCTCGGCCCGGGCTTCGCCGGAGCGGGACTCCGTCTCCTGAATGGACTGCTGGAGCAGCTCCTCCAGGGAGTGCGGGGCCGCTCGCTCGGGGGCGACCGGGGCGGCGGGCGGCGGCTCGGGCGCGCGCAGCGTCTCGGCCGCCCGGCGGAAGGTGGAGGGATCCAGCAACTCCTCGCGAGTGCGCCGCAGCGCGCGGAGAAGCTCCAGCCCGGCGAAAAGGCGATCCGGGTGGAAGTCGCCCAGTTCGCGGAAGCGGAGGTCGAGCCGCGCCCCGCCCGTTCCGAGGCCGAGAGCGGGACTCAGGCGGGCCAGGACCGCCTCGAAGTTGTCGCGGTCCGCCTCCAGAGGACGGCGCCGGCTCAGGTCGGCATCCAGGAAGCCACGATTAGCGCGCCCGCTGAAATCGCCCAACAGGGCGATCTCGAAGGGTTCTTCAGGCTCCGGCCGCTCAGCCACCGCGGCGCGGCCGGGGCTTACGTCAATTCCCACCTCAGCAAAGGAGTGTCTTCTGGGCATGGGGTCCTCACGGGCGCGGGGGCCTCCTCAAGCCTTTGCGGGCTGCACTTGCTCGGGGACCGGGCGCCGCGGCAACAAGGCGATGCAGACGCCGCTCATCAATGCCACGCCGAAAACCATGACTCCCATGGGGAGCCAGTAGCTGCCGGACTGTTCGCGAACCACCGACACCAGATACGGGAACCAGGTCTGGGTGATGGTGTTCACAGGCAGAATAATCGCCATGCAGCGAGCCAGCGAATTGACGCCAAACAACTCGGCGGCCATCAGCGGGATCAGCATGTAGTCAGCCCCCATGGCGAATCCGAACAGCAGGGAAAACACCCAGGGGGTAGTGGGGGGCTCGACCGTCAGCAGAATGGGAATGGTCAAGGCGGAAAGGAAGTAGGCAACCACCATCACCAGCTTCTTGTTGAGTTTGTCAAACAGGAGGCCGATGGCCAGGCGCCCGGCGATGCTGGAAGCCAGGATTATCATCGAGGCCGCGCGCCAGGTGGAGTTGAGCAGACCCTGGAACTGGGGATCCTGCGGGCCCAACTGCATCTGATCCAGGAACACGAACTTCATGTGAAAGTTCACCGCGCCAATGGAGCCGATCGAGCAGGCGCTGCCGGCCAGCAGCAGCCAGAAGGCCCAGCGATTCAGCAGGAAGCGGAACGAGTAGGACTGGATGGAGATCTCGGGGGGCGGCGTCGCGGCGCCGTCGGGGAAGAGGTTCTTTTCCGCGGGACGGTCGCGGTGCACCAGCAGGGCCAGAGGCCAGGCCAGCAGCACGGTGACGCCCATGATCATCAGGGCGTTGTGGTAGTCGAAGGTTTCCGTCAGCGGCTTGACCAGAAAGGAACCGAGGAACCCGATCAGGCCCACCCCAACGTAGAGCACTCCCATGGCCCGGCCGCGCATCCGGCGGAACCATTGCGAAATGATGATCTGGTGGGGAATGGGGCCGGACAGGATGTAGCCGACGGTGTAGAGCACCCAGATGCCCCAGTAGATCCAAATGTTGCCGCCCATGTTCCCGAAGGCCAGGAAGGCCAGGCAGGTCAGGCCTGTTCCCACCACAATCAGCTTGCGCGGGCTGAAGCGGGGCACCAGCAAGGGGCCCGCCCAGATGGTCAGCACAGCCGCCAGCGGGAAGCCGAAGGTGATGTCGGCCCGGCTCCAGCCGAAGCCGCCCTGCTCCACGGGCTTGGCGAAGTAGTCGTAGAAGAAGGAGATGTTGTAGTAGGGCCAGCCCACCGACAGGCCGAAGGTGACGAAAGCAGCGGCCGTTACCCACCACCCGTAGTAAGTCTTCTTCATCGTGGCTCCTTGGCGCGAGAGAACCTCTTACTTATAGCACGCTCTTACAGCGTGCGCAGGTGGAAGCCGCCGTCCACGTTGAGGACCTGGCCGGTGGAGTAGTCCAGCCATCCCTCGGCGATGGCGCGCACGGCCAGCGCCACGTCGCGCGGCTCGCCCATGCGGCGCTGCGGCAGCAGGCCGCCGGCGATGCGCTCTTCGTACAGCTTCTCGACGGCGGCGATCATGTCCGTGCGGATGACGCCTGGGCGCACCTCGAACACCTTCACGCCCGCCCCGGCCAGCCGCGCCGACCATAGCGCCACGGCCATGCTCAGGCCGGCCTTCGAAATGCAGTATTCGCCCCGGTTCACCGAGGCGGTGTAGGAGGATATCGAGGTGACAAAGACGATCCGCCCGCCGCCCTGCCCGGCCATCCACCGGGCCGCCAGTTGCGTCAGGAAATACGGCCCTTTCAGATTAGTCGAGAGCACCTCGTCGAAACTCTCCTCGGTGGCTTCCAGAATATCGCGGCGCTCGCGCGGGGCCATGCCGGCGTTGTTCACCAGCAGGTCGAGCCGGCCGAAGCGCTGGCGGGAGAAGTCAACCAGAGCGGCGCGGTCAGCCGCCGAGCCGACGTCGCACTGGAAGATCTCGGCCCCGGTAGCTGCGGCCAGACTCTCGGCGGCGTCGCGCCGGCCGCGGTAGGTAGCGACCACCCGATGGGTCGACGCTAGCTCGAGGGCGATGCCGCGTCCTATGCCGCGGCTGGCCCCGGTGATGATGGCGACGGGCTTGTCCATGGGAGTTCTCACTTGGCCGCCGCAAGGGCAGCCTCGATGGCCTTGGAGATCTCTTCGAAGGTGAAGGTCTCGACGAAGGGGGCCCCCTCAATGAAAGCGGTGGGGGTCTTGGCCACGCCGCGGGCCACCCCGTCCTGAAGGTCTTTCTCGACCAGGGCGGCGTAGACCGGGTCGTCCAGGGCGGCGAGGGCCTTGCCCGGGTCCACGCCATTCTGTTTGGCGAAGGCAGCCAGCCGCTCGTCGAAGTTGGACGCGGTAATCTGCCGGCGTTCGGCCAGCGCATGCTTGCGGAAGGCCACGGCCAGCTCGGCGCTGGTGGCCTGGAAGAAGCGCGCGGCGATGGCCGCTTTGCGTGCCCAGGCGTGCTTGGCCAGCGGGAAATCGCGGTGCTCGAAGGCCACCTTGGCGCCGAAGCGGGGCAGGATCTTCTCGTCCAGCATGTGGCGGAAGGCGGCGCAGTCGGAGCACTGCAAGTCCTCGTAGATGATCACCCGGACCGCGGCGGCGGGGTTGCCTTCGACCAGGTGTTGCGCGGGCGCGGAGATCAGCATGACGGCCACGGCTAAGCTCCTCATCTTAGCTATCTTACTAGACCGGAGCCGGGCGTTCGGCGCGGCGCAGGCGGAACATCACCTGCGGCTCGGCGCGCCAGCCCGCGCCCAGGCCGATGCGCTCGACCTGGATGTGCGGGGAAAGGAACCGGAGGATGGCTTCGGTCTTGGGATGGAAATCGAGCGCCGGGGCGACCAGCAACAGGCGTGGCGCCTCCGTTCGCAGCGGCAGGCCGGGGAAGTAGCCTCGTGCGGTGAACTCGCCGCGGTCTAAATGCCACTGCACGCGCATCCAGTAGTCCAGCGCCTGGAGCGGGAAATGGATGTCCTCGGAGGCCTTCAGCTCGATCACCGCCAGGCGCCCGTCGCGGCCCGCCGCCAGCAGGTCGATGATGCCGCGCTCGCCGCCCGCCATGGCGGGCACCTGGCCGTAGACCGGGGCGGGCAGCAGGGCAGGGTCCAATCGCTCCAGGTGCGAGCGGACTTGGCTCTCGAGCCAGGCCTCGGGCTGGAGCCGGCAGATAGGGTTGTCGCGGTCCACGGCGTCGGGCCGGCGCAAACGGGCCAGCTCCGTGGCCAGGCGCTGGATTTCGGGAAGATGGGCCTCGGTGGCCACGGTCTGGCGCTCGAGGCCGAAGCGCAGCTCGGTGGCGGTGAGGCGGGCGAACTCGAGGCCGCGCACCCTCAGGCTGAGGCTGCCGTCGTTGCGGGGGATGGATTCTACTCCGGGCAGGCCGGCCAGGCGTTCCAGCCAGGCCTCAAGGTGGGCCAGGCGGCCGGGGCCGGCGGCACGGCAAGGATCAAGGCGGGTTTCCAGATTGCCCCAGTCGGCGGGATCCAGGCGGTCTTCGTAACCCTGCTCGGAGTAGACGAACACGGCGGGCTGGAAGGCGCCGGGATCGAGGAAGGGGAGCCGCAGGCAGGTGGTGCGCTCAGCGCCGTGGGGCAAGTACAACAGGAGACTCTCGACGACCAGGCCGGGGTGGCGGCGGCGCAAGTAGTCCAGCCAGACCAGAGCGAAGGTAAGCGCGCCCGGAGCGGCGCCGGCCGGGCAGCCCAGCGCCGCCAGGCCCGAGGCGCCCCGCCTCAGCAGCGCGCGCGGGTAGACCGGCGAGAGGCTCTCCTGAAGGTGGGCCTCGGCGCTGAGTTCGGCGATCTTCCACTCCGGGAACTGGCGCGACAGGAAGCGGCGGAACTGCTCGCGGAAGACCAGGCGGCCCCCGCGGCGGCGCGCCTCGGCGGATCGCCCGTGCGCCAGATCCAGCAGCAGGAAGCGGCCTTCGCGCCCGCCGAAGCGCTCCACCACCAGTTCCAGCCGCCCGGGACGGGAGTCCTTGAGGCGCAGGATGCGGCGGGCGAGGTTGCGGGTCTCGTCCCAGACCTCCAGCAGCAGGCGGCCGCCGCGGACCTCGAGGGTGAACCCGCCGGGCCGCAGCGGGAAGTGATCCTCACCGGGCTCCAGGGCGGCGGGCTCACGGCAGGCGGCGACGAAGCGCTCCAGCAGCGCGCGCACCTGCTCCACATCTTGGAGCGGATTTCGGCTTGCGCTCGGGGCGGGCACGTATATAATATACGCAGCAAGCAACCACTTTGCGAGGATGGAGGACATCTTGACAACTCCCAAGGAGAATCCCAAGCGCTGGTACATCGTGATGGCGTTCTGCATG
>VFZS01000185.1 GCA_016871095.1 Acidobacteriota bacterium | reverse complement strand
CATCTTCAACGTGTTCTCCGGCTCGCCGGTAAGCGCCCGCGCCTATCTCAGCACCATCAGCGCCTATTCTGACGACGACGGCGTGCCCAACGCCATGACTCACATCTCCAAGGGGCTGGGAACGGTGAAACGCACCGGCAACGGAGTGATTTACTTCGAGGGCCTTCAGCAGGTTCCCGATCCCTCCATCCAGAGCCTGACCACGCTCCGCGGCATCCAGAGCCAAAGCACTCTGTTGGCGATCACGGACTCCACCGGCCGGCCGCTGCTGACCAACCCCACGCCCGGAACGCTGGGCTCGCTCGGGCTCACCTTCTTCGAAGGACCGGGCTCCTTCCGGCTGGATCTCAACCTGTTGAAGCGTGTTCAGATCCGCGAAGGCCAGAACCTGGAGTTCCGCGTGGACGCCATCGACGCCACCAACATGCCCCAGTTCGGCGATCCCAACGCCGACATCAACAGCGCCAACTTCGGTCGCATCACCGGCGCCAGCGGCAACCGCATCGTGGTGGTGGGCCTGCGCTTCAACTTCTAAGTGCTAGGCTAGGAAGGGGCTACGGGAGGGCCGTATGCGCGATGTCGTCATTCTCGGTTCCGGCTGCGCGGGCAACACCGCCGCCATTTACGCCGCGCGCGCCAATCTTCAGCCGCTGGTGGCGCAGGGTCACGAGCCTGGCGGACAGCTCTCCCTCACCACGCTGGTGGAGAACTTCCCCGGTTTCCCCGAGGGGATTAACGGCCCGGATCTGGTCGAGAACATGAAGCAGCAGGCCATCAAGTTCGGCGCCGAGTACGTGAGCGGGTCGGTGACCGAGGCGGACCTGAGCCAACGGCCCTTCCGGGTGAGGATCGACGAGGAGCGGGTCGAGACGCGGGCGCTGATCATCGCCACCGGCGCCTCGGCACGCTGGCTGGGACTGGCGAGCGAGCAGAGGCTGATCGGGCGCGGCGTGAGTAGCTGCGCCACCTGCGACGGCTTTTTCTTCCGCGACAAGAAAATCATGGTCGTGGGCGGCGGCGACTCGGCCATGGAAGAAGCCACTTTCCTGACGCGCTTCGGGCGGGAAGTCACCATCGTGCACCGGCGGGAAGGCTTCCGCGCTTCGCCCATCATGCTGGAGCGGGCGCGCGGCAATCCCAAGATCAAGTGGCTCCTCAACGCGGTGATCGAAGAGGTATTCGACGTCGAGAAAGGGCTGGTCACCGGAGTGCGGCTGCGCGACACCAAGACCGGCGAGCAGCGCACCGAGGAAGTGGACGGCCTGTTCCTGGCCATCGGGCACGTGCCCAATACCGCGCCGTTCAAAGGGCAGCTCGAGTTGGGCAAAGAGGGCTTCATCGTCTCGAGGGGCGGCGCGCGCACCAGCGTGGCGGGCGTCTTTCACGCCGGCGACGTGGCCGACCGCACCTACCGCCAGGCCATCACCGCCGCCGGGGCCGGCTGCATGGCCGCCCTCGAGGCCCAGCGCTTTCTGGAAGCCGAAGGCCCCTGGCAGGCCCGGCGTCAAACCTGAAAACCTCGGTAAGATAAGCGGACAGCCCGGTGTTTCCGCCCCGCTGCCAGCTCCGGCCCTCGGGCGCCGGGAAACATGCGGGCTGTCCCCAGCCCCCAGTTTCTTGCCGTGGCGCGACGATTTCTCGGGCCGCCGGTGGGGCGGGCCTCCAGGCCCGCGGCCGGTTTTCAAACCGGCCTCTGGAGTTTCTACATTCTTGAGAGAAGTCCCCGCGGCTGTCCACCAACAGGAAACCCGGGAAACCCGGAACCCGGGCACAGCCCGCATGTTTCCGCGCCGCTGGTGGGAAACACGCGGGCTGTCCCCAGCCCCCTGGCCCTCCGCGGCATACTTGGGGAGATGAGCCAAGCCCCGGAAGTGTTCGAACTCCCCATCACCATCGAGTCGGCGGATATCGACCAACTGGGCCATGTCAACAACGTGGCCTACCTGCGCTGGGTGCAGGAGGCCGCGGTGGCGCACTGGACGGCCGCGGCGCCCGCCGCCGACCAGGAGAAACTGCGGTGGGTGGTGGTGCGTCACGAGATCGACTACGTGCAAGCGGCCTTTCTCGGCGACGGCATCATCGCCCGGACGTGGGTGGGAACCGCCAGCCGGATCAGGTTCGAGCGTCACACCGAGCTGCTGCGGGCGTCGGACCGCGGCATCCTCGCCAGGGCGCGGACGGTATGGTGCCCCATAGACACGCAGACCGGGAAGCCGGCCGCCGTCAGTTCCGCGGTCCGGGCCCGCTTCTCCATACCGTCATCACCGCCGCAACCCAACGTGTAACCCCGCAGCGAAGGCTCGTGCATACTCGGGCTGACCGGGAGGCGAGACCCACCCATGCGCACTCTTCGCTCTTGCTGGATGGTCGCGGCTGTGACGGCAGCGGCCGCGGCGCAGGGCCGGTGAAGATCCAAAGCCCCAGCCAGGAGATCGAGCTTACGATTGCCGCGCCGCGATGCGTCGTGCTGCGGCCCCGCTGACGGGGTCCTTTACAGCTCCCAACCCTTTCGGTATTCCCGACGCAAGTACTGGTTCGCTTCGGGAGCGTTGGTGATGGTCATGCTCGCGCTGTCGAACAGAACCTTCTTGCCCGCGCGCAGCGCCACCGCGGCCAGGTTCACGGCATCCGTGATGGGTCCCGCGTTCAGGAAACTGCCCGGTGACTGCTCGCCCGTCTTAACGGCCTGAACCCAGGGACTGGTGCGCTCACCGCCCCCCCTTTGTGCGGGCCCGGCGCCCTGCCTCGTGGCCTCTTCCTTCCACAGGGGCTCGCTGCGGCCCTTGGCTAACAACTGCGGATTCTGCCCGTTGAAGCCGGCCAGGATGTGGCCCTGGTCGCCGACATACAGGATGCCCTCGCGGCCCATCTCGGGGTTGTGAGCCTCGACCTCCGCGGGCAGACGCGGCTTGATGCCGCCGTCGTACCAGAACAGGTCCAGGGCAGGCATCGCCGCCCGAGCCGCGAACCTCAGGTGGATCTTGCAGGCGGCTGGGAAGGCGAAATCGTTCCTCACGGGGCGGCTGACGTGGTCCACTATGGCGCAGGTGTGGGTGGGCCAGGCCTCGGCGCTAAGCGGAGGGCCCAGCTCCAGTCCCGTGAACACCGGCCACAGGCTGTAGATCCCCATGTCGGCGATCGAGCCGCCGCCGAAATCGTACCAGCCGCGGAATACGGTGTGCGTGTAGTGCGGATGATAGGGACGATCAACGGCGGGCCCCAGCCAGAGGTCCCAGTCGAGGCCCTTCGGCACCGGCGGCCGGTCCTTGGGGATCTCCGTATACTGCGGCCACACCGGCCGGTTGGACCAGTTGTGTACCTCCCGTAGCGCGCCGATGACGCCCTGCTTGATGAGCGCCGCGATCTTGCCGTTGGCGGCGCCGCTGCCGTAGGCCAGCAGGTGTGATGCCACCTTGGCCTTGCGGGCGGCCTCGATGACCAAACGGCCTTCGTACATCCGGTTGGCCAGCGGCTTGTGCACCATGGCGTGCTTGCCCTTGTTCATCGCCGCGATGCAAATGGTGGCGTGCAGATGGTCGGGCGTCATGACTTTGACCGCGTCCAGGTCCTTCTCTTTCTCCAGCAGCTCCCGGAAATCGGCATAGGCGGTGCAGGCCTTGAACTTGTCCGCGCCTCTCTGTTTGGCGTAGTGGGTGTCCACCACGTGGCGCCCCACTTCCCGGCCTCCGGGACAGCCGGTGTCGTTCTCCCGCCACGTGGGATCCCCCAGGTAGCCTCGGATCCGGTTGCGGACGCTGTTCTTGCCCCACTCCACGTAGTCGTTGCTGTCCCGGTTGGGATCGCACACGGCGACGATCTGGATCTCGGGCTGGGCCAGCAGGCCTCCCAGCTCGGCGAATCCCTGCGTGCCCATCCCGATGTGGCCCAGGGTGATCTTGTCGCTCGGGGCGACCTGGCCGGCGCCTCCCAGGACGTGCCTGGGAACGATAGTGAAGACCCCGGACGCGGCGGCGCGTCCCACGAATTTGCGGCGGTTGATCATATGTCTCGCTCCGCAATGAGTATACACCTGCCGGCGTCCAGCGGTGTTCTCCTCCGTGCGTACTGAGCAGCGGGGCCGAGGCCGGGTGTTGAACTAGAGCCCCTGCATCGTCGCATCATGATGCCTTGACATCGCACGCTCACACGCGCTAACCTCGAACTGTGCGAACCACGGTCAACTTGGATGACGACATCCTCAGGGTGGCCAAAACCCTGGCGCAGCAACGCGGACAGAGCCTCGGCCGCATTCTGTCGGACTACTTCCGGGCGGCTCTGCGGCCCGCCGCCCCGAGCCAGTTGGCAGAGCGAAATGGCGTCCCGTTACTGCCGCGTCGCACCGGCGCTCCCCTGGTCACGCCGGACTTGGTGAAGGAGCTATTGGAGGCCGATGAATAGAGCCTCGGCCGTGCTCCTGGATGTCAACGTGCTGCTTGCGCTCATGGACCCTGGCCATGTCCATCACGAGCCTGCCCATCAGTGGTGGGCGCGCCGGGCCCGAAGACCTTGGGCCACCTGCCCGTTGACCGAGAACGGGCTGACCCGGGTGTTGACGCAGCCACGCTACCCGAACCGCGTCGATAGCGTCGCCGAGGCCGTCGGCCTGCTGAGCGGTTGGAAGCAGAGGCACGCCTCCACACACCGTTGGTGGCCCGCGGATGTCTCGCTCACCGACCGGACGTTGTTTGCGGTAGAGAAGATCGTAGGTCCCGGCCAGCTTGCCGACGCTTACCTGCTCGCCTTGGCCCTTCGAAATGGCGGCCGCGTGGCGAGCTTCGACCGGGCCTTGCCCTGGGAAGCCCTGGTCGGCGGCTCGCCGGATCTGGTGGAGTTGCTGGGCTGAGACGCTCGCGGCCGGCAGTACTTCGCCACCAAGGAGGGTGAGCGCGAACTGCGCGAACGTCTTGGCATCAAGCTGTAGAGACCACCCTCGCGGATTCTCGGGGTGCGTGGCGGGCGCCCTTACGCCGCTGTTCGCGGCAGCACTTCCCGCATTACCGCGCTACCCAGCCGGTCCTCCGCCACCTCCAATTCGTAGGACACCTGCATGTTCAGCCAGAACTTAACACTGGTCCCGAAGTACCGTGCCAACCGCATCGCTGTGTCGGCGGTGATGCCCCGCTTCTCGTTCACTATGTCGTTGATCCGGGTGGCTGGCACCCGCAGCGCCAGCGCCAGCTCGTGCGCGGTCATGCTGAAACGGCGCCTTGAACAACAGGGCCTGTCCGTAATCCGTCCGTAGCGCGGTGCTGCCTGGGTGAAGCGCCAGCAGGTGTAGTGTACGGAGTCATGGGCCTTTCACCCAGGCAGTGAGCCAGCCGGGGGCTGGCTCGCGGGTCGGGGGACCCGCCGCACGGCCAGCGGCTGTAGGGCGGGCGCCCTCGCCCGCGTTCGGCCCCCTGGCCGAACTCCTTGCTATGGACGGATCACGGCCTGTGGGCGGGTTTCCAGCCCAGCCAGGCTGCGCGTATACTGGCAGCATAGGAGGAGCGCCCAACATGCAGCCGCCTCGTCCTCCCGTCTGGTTCGCCAGCCCACTGCGGCTTGTCTCCGCCGCGGTGCTGATCTGCCTCACCCCGCACGCCTCGCCACCACAGACTCCACCCCGGCAGGTCATCACCCACGAGGGGCCGCTGATCCTCAGAGGCAACCAGGTCTATGCCATCGAGAACGCCACCTTCATCCAGCACGGCCCCATCGAGGTTTACGACCAAGCCCAGCTCATCATCCGCGACAGCACTGTCGAATTCCAGCAGGCCTATCACGAGGAGTTCCAGTGGCGGTTTCGCGACTCCGCACAACTGATCGTGGAGCGGGGGACCGTCAACTCACCCTACAGGCACACCACCTCGTTTAGCGGAGGATCGCGAGCGCGGATTGACACGAGCGCCCTGCCACGCGCCTTCATCGAACAGAACGACACTTCAGCCATTTCGGCCGTCAATTCCACGATCGATGCCTTCCTCATCCAAGACAGAGGAAGCACCGCCGTTCAGTCGGCCAGCTTGAACGTGTCGGGTGGATCCATCCATCAATTCGATTTCTGGTTGGCGGGGAGTGCGCGGGGGACCATACGGGGCATGGGCGGCCAGAGGCGCCTCACCTGGACACTCACCGAGCTGCAAGGCGTCCTACTCAAGGTTCAGGTGACCGACACCTGGGTCGACGTCACGGACTGGCGGATCGGCGGAGACGGCCGCGTGACATTCGACGACTGCGAGATCTTTCAGCTTGCTGCCGAGGGTGGTGCGGCGGTCGTGGTGCGAAACAGCCGGGTGGGCCAAGCCACCATGGTGTTTGAGAAGAACCATCGTGTCGCCCTGCGCGGGCTGACTTCGGGCAAGACGATTGGACGCTGGAGCCTGCACGAGGCCGATCCGGCAACGAATGTCCCCTTCGACTACCTTATCGAGAAGTCGCGCGTTGATGGCTGGTACATTCGGGTGCGCGGAGATTTGACGCTGGAGGATTGTGACCTGCGCCGGTCCCGGCTGCGGCCAGAATTCAATACCGGTGTGTCGCAGGTACGTGTGGTGCGCACCTACCTTGACGAGCTCTTCCTGTGGTGGAGCTATGGCAGGATTGCCTTTGAAGATAGCGCGGTCGGCTATGTCTCGAATCCTACCGAGGGAACTCCGACCATCACTGGCAGCGTGCACTTCGAAAGAAAAGCCATTCAGACCATGTGGGGCCCCTGGCGGCAGGCCACTGTCACCCGTCAGTTTCCGGTCCGGGTGGTTCAGACTAACGGCCGGCCCCTGGTCGGCCTGCCGCTGCGCCTGTATGACCCGGAGGGTAAGCTGATTTGGAGCGGACAGACGGGAGGGGATGGGCAGGCCAGCTTCGAGATCGCGTTCACGGACACAAACTACGAGAAGACCTGGTCGCTACGGTTCGGGGCGAGTGAACCGGCCATTACGGTGCCCGTGCGATTCCTTTCCGATACGCCGCTCGTGCCGCTGATCCCGCTCAACAGTCTCGCCGTGGACTTCTCGGCGCTCCGGGGGAAGTATCAGTTCGTTCAATTGCTGGTGAGTCCGCCCGTGGGCCAGACGCGCACGCTGGCCGGTTCGATCAGCTTCGATGGCCAAGGCGCCTACACCTGGGCCTCAGAGGGCACACCGGGAGGTAGAGGCGCTTACTCGGTGGGCGGCGCCGGAGACGTGGCGCTCGTCAGCCCCATCCGCTCCTCCGACTGGCTGAGCGCCTACTTGAGCGCCGACGGCGATGTGCTGGCGGGCGCGAGTTCCTTCACCGCGGACACCAGCTACGACTTCTTCGTCGCCGTGCGTGCCCCCTCGGGCAACGTGACCAATGCTCTTCTGAACGGCAGCTACAGCGGCGCATGGCTGGAGTTCGCTCCTGGCGCGACGCCGGTGACGAGATCCGGGCTGGTGTCGCTGGCCGCCAACGGCGCCGGGCAGTTCTCCCGAGTGGCGGTGACCGGGCACGCCTCCGATCAAGGCGGGCGGACGGTGAATCAGTCCGCCGCCGGCGCCACATACAGCCTCCAGGCTGAAGGCAGGGGAACCGCATCCTTCGGCACGGGGGCGACTCTGCTTGTCGGCGACCGGGAGATCTTCTCGTCGAAGGACGGTACGTACCTCGTAGGGCACCTTTCGGGTCGGGGCGTGCTCGTCGCGGCGAAGGCGGTCAGCGGTGCGACGGAATTTGAGGGGCGTTACTGGCTCGCGGGCCTGTCGGTGGACGGTCCGAGCTGGAGTGCGGCATCCGGGTCCTTGCGGACCTTGGGCGCGGGCCGCGCGCAGGCAATCGAGCGAAGACGTCTCGACGGGCGGGCGCTGGACCAGGCGGGGCTGAAATCCTATGTCGTGAACCCAGATGGCACGGGCGCCCTTGCGCTGAGCCTGCCCAGGGGCTTAAGCAACCTACGGTTGGCGGCGCCAATCGGCCCGGTAGAGGCGCCACGCGCCGGAGCGTTCGTCGGCGCCGACATCGGGCCGCTCAACGAGAGCACCACTCAATACGGCATCTTCTTCGGCGTCCGCGCCCCGGCCTTTCATCCCACCGGTGTCTTTCTGGATCCATCGGGCGTTGTCAACGGCGCCTCCTTCTCCGGGTTGCCGTACCCCTTGGCTCCAGGCGCCATTGTGTCGCTGTTCGGCTCCAACCTGGCCGCGCGCGAAGCCCGCGCTGCCGGCTTCCCCTTGCCCAGCAGACTGGATGACGTCACGGTCACGGTCAACGGCGCCCCGGCGCCGCTGTACTTCGTCTCGCCCACCCAGACGAGTGTCCAACTCCCCTACGGGCTCACAGGAAACTGGGTCACGCTACGCGCGAGCAACAGCCGGGGAGTGTCCAATGAAGTCGTGGCGCCGCTGGCCGCGACCAGTCCGGGGATCTTCACGCGGGCTGACGGCCGCCCGGTGGTGCTGCACGCCGACTACTCCATAATCACCCCGGAGAATCCGGCACGCCCGGGCGAGACCATCCTGATCTGGTTGACCGGCCTGGGAGAACTCGGGCCTGCCGTGGCCACGGGGAGCGCCAATCCGGCGGCGCCGCTCGCCCGGGCGGTCGATGCGCCCATCAACGTGCTTTTCGGCGGCGTGCCCGCCGCGGGTGTGGATTACGCCGGCGGCGCGCCCGGTTTCGCCGGCCTCAACCAGATCAACGCCGCTATCCCGGTGAACTCCCCAGTCGGCCCGAACGTTCTGGTGGCGATTTCCACGGGCAACGCCTACACGGAACTGGTGGAGATCCCTATCAGCAGGTAAACCAGCAACCTTGGCTACTTCTTCTTGGAGGCGGCCTGGATGTCACTCAAGGGCAGGAACATGGCTGTGGCGGGAGGCCTGGCCTGCGAGTGGCCCTCGATCAACTCCAGCGGCGCGAACCCGAACTGCTCGTAGAACGACACGGCCCCAGGCTTCGCGTCCACCACCACCCCTACGCATCCGAAGTCCACGGCCAGCCGCACCGCAAGGTCCAGAACAAAACGCAGTAGTTGACGGCCGAT
>VFZS01000184.1 GCA_016871095.1 Acidobacteriota bacterium | reverse complement strand
CCGCGCCGTGATGGCTGCGCTGGAGGAGCAGGGAATCCCCTCTCGTCCCTACTTCACCCCCATCCACCTGCAGCCGTTCTATGCACAGCGTTTCGGCTACCGGCGGGGCGACTTCCCCGTTACCGAGGCCCTGGGTGATACGTGTTTGGCCCTGCCCTTCTCCAGCGTCATGACCGAGGATCAGGTGGAGTACGTCTGTCGGGCGCTGATCTCAGTGGTCGGCGATCGGCGGTCCACCGCGTAGAGCGGCGATAGCCATGAGGGGAAGACACCTGCTCTTCCTTGACCTGATCGCTGCGGGCCTGGCAGCGGGAGCCGCCTTTGTGATCCGCTTCGACACGCCGTTCTTCTGGCCTCATCTGGTGCAGGCGTGGCTCTTCCCGCCGCTGGTGGTCCTCTTGAGGCTGCCCATCTACTACGTCTTTGGCCTGTACCGGCGGATGTGGCGCTACGCCAGCGTGGACGAGTTCATGGCGATTGCCAAGGCGGTTGCGCTCGGCTCGATCCTGATTACCGCAGTGCTGGTGGTCCAGGGGGCGCCCGTGCGGATCGGCATGGGGTTCCCTCGCTCCGTGATCGTCATCGAGGGGATGCTGAGCCTGCTCTTGCTGGGTGGAGCGCGGTTTGCCCTGCGGGTCGCGGTCGGGCATGGGGCTGGCGGGCGAGGCGCGACCCCGCGCAGACCGACCGGGACCCAGGAGCGGGTCCTGGTCGCCGGGGCGGGCGACGCCGGGGCCACCATCGTCCGGGAGATGCGCGCGACGCCCAGGCTTGGCCTCCTGCCCGTGGGCTTCGTCGACGACGATCTGGCGAAACTGGGCATGCAGATTCACAACGTGCCCGTCCTGGGCACCCGCGCCGACATCCCAGACCTGGTGGCCCGGCACCGCATCGAAGAGGTCATCATCGCCATGCCGTCAGCTCCCGGCAGGGTGATCAGGGAGTTCAGGACCATCTGCGAGCGGGCAGGCGTCAGATGCAGGACCATCCCCGGCATCTACGAGCTCCTCGACGGCTCGGTGAGCGTCAGCCAGCTCAGAGATGTGCGGCTGGAGGACCTGCTGCGCCGTAACCCCATCACCGTTGACCTGGAAGAGGTCGGGGGGTTTCTCACCGGAGCCAGGGTGCTGGTCACCGGTGCCGGCGGGTCAATCGGCGCCGAGCTCTGCCGGCAGACCGCACGGTACCGTCCGGAGACATTGATTCTGCTGGACCAGGCGGAAAGCGGCATCTTCGCCATCCATCAGGAACTGGCGACGCACTTCCCCGGACTCGACATCGTCCCGCTCATCTGCGACATCAGGCATTACGACAAGATTGACAGGATCGTAGGCCAATTCAGGCCCTCGGCCGTCTTTCACTCTGCGGCCCGCAAGCACGTGCCCTTGATGGAGCTGCACCCGGATGAGGCGGTCACCACCAACATCATCGGCACGCGGAACCTCATCGAGGCCTGCGAAAAACACGCGGTGGGACGCTTCGTCTTGATCTCCACCGACAAAGCGGTCAACCCCAGCAGCGTGATGGGCGCCTCCAAGCGCGTCGCCGAGATGCTGATCCAGGAGATGGCCCAGAGGAATGGAGGAGCCTTCGTGGCCGTCCGATTCGGGAACGTGCTGGGCTCGAGCGGCAGCGTCATCCCCATCTTCAGGGAGCAGCTCGCGGCCGGAGGTCCCCTTACTGTCACACACCCCGAGGCCCGCCGATTCTTCATGACCATCCCCGAGTCGGTGCAACTGGTCATCCAGGCCGCCGCCATGGGCAGGGGCGGGGAGGTCTTCGTCTTAGAAATGGGGCAGCCAGTCAAGATCGTCGACCTGGCGATGGACATGATCTCGCTGTCGGGGCTGGAACCAGGACAGGATGTAGGGATTGTGTATACTGGGCTCCGGCCTGGCGAGAAGGTGTGCGAAGAACTGTTCAGGGAGGGGGAACACCCTCAGTGTACGAAGCACGAGCATATCTACATGGTCGAGCCTAGCAAACTCGACGGCTTGAAAGTGCGGAAGGACGTCTTCGATCTCGAACGCCTAGCCCGGGAAATGGACATGGGGGGGGTCAGGCGGAAGCTTCAGGAACTTGTGCCTGAGTACCAGCCAACAGATGTTGGCGCGGAGACGGTGTAGCGGGGCTGGAGATGCGGATCGCCCTAGTCACCGGCATCACCGGGCAAGATGGATCGTACCTGGCGGAGTTTCTGCTCGCCAAGGGGTACACGGTCCACGGGCTTGTGAGGCGGTCCAGCACCTTCAACACCGACCGCATAGACCACCTGTACCGGGACCCTCATGACCCACAGGCGCGTGCGTTCCTGCACTACGGCGATCTGACCGACGGCACGGGACTGCGGCACGTGCTGGAGAGGGTGCGGCCGGACGAGGTGTACAATCTGGGCGCGCAGTCGCACGTGATGGTCTCGTTCGTGCAGGCTGAGTACACGGCCGACGTCGTGGCGACAGGCACCCTGCGCCTGCTCGAGGCCCTGCGGGATCACATGAAGGTCACGGGACGCCAGGTGCGTCTGTACCAGGCCGGCTCATCCGAGATGTTCGGCGCCTCTCCCCCTCCGCAGAACGAGCAGACGCCCTTTCATCCAAGAAGCCCCTACGGTGCCTCCAAAGTGGCCGCGCACCTGTACGCGGTGAACTACCGCGAGGCGTACGGCATGTTCGTGGTCAACGGCATCCTGTTCAACCACGAGTCGCCGCGCCGAGGCGAGACGTTCGTGAGCCGCAAGATCACCCGGGCCGCCGGGCGGATCAAGCTGGGGCTCCAGGAGAAGCTCTACCTGGGCAACCTCGACGCCAGGCGCGACTGGGGCTTTGCGGGTGACTATGTCGAGGCGATGTGGCTCTCGCTGCAGCAGGCCGAGCCGGGCGACTACGTGGTCGCCACCGGGGAATCCCGCTCGGTGCGTGACTTCCTCGACGAGGCATTTGGCTATCTGGACCTGGACTGGCGCGAACACGTCTTCGTAGACCCCCGCTACATCCGTCCGGCAGAGGTCGACCACCTGCAGGGCGATGCCGGCCGCGCCAGGGAGAAACTCGGGTGGCAGGCGAAGGTCGGGTTCCGTGAGTTGGTGCGCATGATGGTGGATCACGATCTTGACCTGGCACGCCAGGAGAAGACGCTGAGGGACGCCGGGCATGAGATCTTCCTGAGAGGCGTGGGAAGCGGGCATGGATAGGTCTGCCCGCATCTATGTGGCCGGGCACCGGGGGCTGGTCGGCTCGGCCATCCTGCGCCGGCTGCAGGCAGAAGGGTGCCCCAACCTGCTGTTGCGCCAGCGCTCCGAACTGGATCTGACCGACCGCGCGGCGGTAGAGCGGTTCTTTGGCGAGGAGCGGCCCGAGTACGTGTTCCTGGCCGCGGCGCGCGTCGGGGGGATCCTGGCCAACAACACCTATCCGGCCGACTTCATCCGCGAGAACCTGTTGATACAGACCCATGCCATCGACGCTGCCCGGAGACATGGATCGAGAAAACTGCTGTTCCTGGGCTCGTCCTGCATCTACCCCCGCCTTGCACCGCAACCCATGAGAGAGGAGCACCTGCACACCGGGCCGCTCGAGCCCACCAACGAGGCCTATGCGGCCGCCAAGATGGCCGGCATCGCCATGTGCCAGGCATACCGACGCCAGTACGGCTTCAGCGCCATCTGCCTGATGCCCGCGAACCTCTATGGGCCTGGGGACGACTTCGACCTCGAGACGTCGCACGTGCTGCCGGCGCTGATCCGCAAGTTCCACGAGGCCGAGGTGGGTGGCGCACAGCGCGTCGTGGTCTGGGGCACGGGTAGTCCCAGGCGGGAGTTCCTGCACGTGGACGATCTGGCCGACGCCTGCCTGTTCCTGATGGACCGTTATGATGCCCCAGAGATCATCAACGTGGGGGCAGGCGAGGATCTGAGCGTGAGGGAGCTGGCGGAGGTCGTGCGCGAGGTGGTCGGGTTTGCGGGCGAGATCGTCTTCGATTCGAGCAAGCCCGACGGCACCCCCCGCAAGCTATTGGATGTCAGCCGGATCACCGCCCTGGGCTGGAAGCCGCAGATCTCCCTGCGGAAGGGAATCGAGCAGACGTACGCCTGGTTCGTCGAGCAGGCGGGCAGAGGCTAAGTGCCGCTCGTGGCGAGGACCTCGAACATGTCGTTGTGCAGGACGAGGCGCTGGATCTGGAGGTTGAAGGGCAGTTTGGATAGGTCGAGGACCGGGTTGATCTTGGAGAGTTCTTTCTCGATGAGGCCCTGGGGGACGCTGGCGCCGTGCACCAGGGCGTAACTGACGACTGCATTGATGCGCTGCTTGCCTTCGACGGTCAGGACGGCCCTGACCTGGGCCGGGTAGAGCCTGTCCCCGCTCCTGATCGTCGCCGCGATCTCCATCTGACCTTCCCAGAACCTCACCGACGGCCGCAGGACCGTCGTTGAGGACTTCGCCAGTCCCTCCTCCACGGCACTGGCCGTGACCCTGGCGACCACGGTCGCCCTCGCCGGTCGGACCAGCCTTATCTGACGGGCCGCGAGCGCGGGCATCTCCAGACGGACGTCCGCGAAGTGGCCCATCACCTCGCCGCGGAAGCCGCCGAAGGAGGCGGGCCTTCCGTGGACGACGAGCGTGTCAATCGAAAGGACGTCGCCCTCGAGCGCTGATCCCAGCACCTGGATCTCGAGGATCGAGGCTGGGTCGAAGTGCGCCAGCAGGGCGGCCCGCACGAGGTTCTGGACGGCTTCGTCCGGCATGGGCTGGCGGGCCTGCGGGATGGCGGGGATGGGTGACGAGAGCACGATCAGGGCGACGGCGGCGGCGATGCGGATCACTGGTCTGCTCTCGGGCATCAGTCAACCTGGGACCAGGGCCTAGGAGGCCTGCAGGGTCAGGACCCGCAGGTCGGGTACGGCGCGGAAGTGGGCGTCACCTTGCGGCCCTGCCAGGACACCGAAGCCCAGATGCAGCGCGGTCGCGGCGACGGCCAGGTCGTTGGCCGGGATCATACGGCCCAGGCGGCTCAACGTCGCGAACAGCTCTGCCCAGCGCTCAGCGATCTCGGGGCCGAACTCGACGATCGGGACCCGCGCGGTGAGAGCGTCCTCCCAGGGCGCTGATCCGCGCTCGACGGCCACCAGCGCGCTGGTGTCTATGACGAGCCCGGGCGCACGCTCCATTCGTCCTCCGGAACGCGGTCTGCTGCGCTGATCCGCTCCAGGTCCCCTGCATACGCGGCGTCGGGCGCGCCTGCGGCGCGCCATGCGGCGAGAGCGTCTCTAACAGATGTGCGCGGCACCCCGGGTAGCGGGATGATCCGGGCCACCCGCTTTCCGTTCCGCTCCACGACGAAGGCATCCCCTCTGTAGCGCACTCTGTTAAGAATATCGCCCAGATTCCGTGCCAGTTCAGTGGCTGAGATCCTATGCTCCATCCCAGATCGGACTATACAGGATTCTGTGGAATACGGGAAGTCGGGGCGGATGGGGTTCGTCGAAGAACCACTTCACCGCCACGCTCGTGTCCACCACCACCGGAGTGGCGGTGGTCACCGCTGGCGGTCCTCGCGAATCCCCGGCGTGCTGTCCGGGAACGGTCCGTACCTGCTCCTGATGGCCTCTCTGACCCGGTCCACCTGCTGCCAGATGTCGGCAGGAGATGCTTTTGGGAACCGCGCAGTCGAAGTGGCGGGGCCGAGGGCCGGACTGCGGTCGGGCGGAACACCGGGCGCCAGGTCAGGCACCGTTGTAGGCGTCCGGCGTAGGGTCGTGCCAGGCCTCGGCCGGCAGCTCGAGGCGGCGGTGCGCCTGCTCGGACTCGTAGGCGTTGTGGGCGCGGCAGCGGAGCTGGATGTTGTCCACGGTGGCCGGCCCGCCCGCGGCGTGGGGCACCACGTGATGGAACTCCAGGAAGTCCTGCTCCGCGCAGCGGCCGCCCTCGCCCACGAAGCCGCAGCGCCCGCCGTCGCGCTCCCAGACCCCGCGCCTGACCTCTAAGGAAGGCCCCGCAAGACCACCCGCTGTTAGACGCCCGCAAGACCGCCCGCGAGATTCGCAGGCTCCCCCGTTCGCGACACCCGTCCTGCAATCCCCTGGTAGGTAGACCTCAAGGGCGCCCTGCTTCACGAGCCCACGCTCCTGTCGTTACCTTCGCGGCGAAGAACTCCTCGGCCAGCCGCGCTACCGTCGCCTCGGCCACGTACTCCCTGATCTTGCGCCCCGGGACGCGCGCAGTCTGGCACAAGGGGAGCTATGCTCTCGCTCTCGCGTGGCCGGGATAGTTGACGACAGCCACCCTGACCGTGCCATCTGTGACGAGGCCATCCGCCGCGGCACCGATGTACTCGAGTGAGACAACGCGCCCGTGCTCGTCACAGGCAACGGTTACCCCCTCCCGGATTTCCTCGGTATCCGCCTCCCGGGCATCCTCGCGGAGAAGAATGTACAAGACATCGGCCTCAGGATCGTAGGTGACTTTCATCTCAAGGCGCCTTCCTCCTCGACAAAGATGATGCGCAGGAGACCTCCCGCTCGTCGCTGCTGGGCCTCGTGTCGCCCCATCTTCGCTGGAACAATGCGTCCAGGGCCTCGGAGAACTTCCTCCACATCCGTTTGTCCTCCTACGACGCCCGTCTGGGCCAGCCGAGGGAGTCTCTCATACAAGGCGTGCCGGGTCCATCGGATTGCACCAAGATACCGCGACAGGGACTACATCACCTCCAGGCCTCCCGAGAGATCGATCTTCCTCCACGCCGCCCCATCATACCATGACCCAATCTGAGCCTCGCTGTGGACTTGGTGCTGCTGTGCGTGGCGTTCGTCGGGGCGCACCTGCTGCGGTACGAGTGGAGCATGCCGCCATCTACCGGGGGCAGTGGCGGTACGCCGGCTTCCTGGACCTGATCCGCCTGGGGCAGGCGGCGTCTGCGGCGAGCCTGGTTGCCGTGGCAGGGCTGTTCCTGCTGACCCGGCTCCAGGGGATATCCCGGCCGACCTGGACGGTCAGAAGAGCGGGTCAGGGAGATGTGCAGGGAGGCCGGTGTACAGATCAGGAGCATGGGAAGGCTGATAGAGTAGGTCCGCTTCGGGAAGGCCCCGCAAGACCTCCCGCTGCTCGACGCCCGCAACACTGCCGCAACGCACCCGCGACCTCTGCTCCCCCAGCGAGATTCGGAGTCCTCCTCCACCCCCCGGCATTCACAACCTCCCCCGCCCGTAACACCCGCTCTACAATCCCCTGGTAGATAGGCACCCCGGCGCGCGCTGCGATCGGCGGCTGGTCGTGGGTTACCGCGCCTGCCCGAGGCTGGGTAGGGGTGGAGATGGCGGGCTCGTCGGCCGATATGTCCTATGGGGGCGGAGGGCGGCAAGAACGGGACGCATCCTAGACCAGTACATATGCTTGACCACCCGTCAACTAGCACATATGCTAGGTGCACGGGAGGGAGGGCAACTCGATGAAACGGGAGGGCCAGCGTGCGGATCGGACCGGAATGCGTGTTCCTGATCCCTGTTGTGCGGGATTCGGATCGGAGGCCCCATCCTCCCATCCTGTGGAGACTCCTGCAGGACACCCTAATACGGACCTTCGGAGCGGTGACTGGCCCAGAAGCCGTCGTCTACCAGAAGATCGGAACGGTTCCTGGTGCATGGTCGCCCGCTGAGGGGAACCCGCCTGTGGAGGATCTGAGCAGAAAGTATGCCGTGGCGATCCAGGCTGACCGAGTGGACGAGCTGCGAGCGCTGCTACGGCGGGCAGGCAACAGCTTCGATCAACGGTCTGTCTACCTCTCGGTAGCGGGAATCGCCGAGCTGATAGAGATCCGGCCCGAAGATGGTTTTCTGGAGGTATGATCTAGACGCTCTTTCCTGTCGCGTCACATTAGCAGAAGACGAGGTCAGTGATGACAAAGAAGGAGACTTTTCAGACGATTACCGGCAGGACTCTGAGCCTGGAGGGGCTAGAGGAGCGGGAACGGGAGTTTCTGGCCGCTGTTCAGCGGATGTACGAGGAGCAGCCGGAGTGGTCAGAGTTTGCCTCCTGGTGGGCTGAGGCGTTCCGTCGCTCGCGTCTTTCCGTGGATTCTGTTTGCTACCGCATCTGTCAGGATCTTGAAGCGCGTCTAGGTATCGTCCAGGGTAAGGTTTCACCACCTGACTACCGTGACTACTTGGCCGACCTGATAGAGGTCCGTTTTGGTTCCCGATACCGCTTCTGCAAGGAAACCGGCACAGATCCTGGGCACTTGAGCCGCGTCTTCGCGAGCCGATCGGAGTTCTCACTCCATGCGCTCCGGATGATCTTGGAGAAGCTAGATGCCGCCCTCGTGATTGAACCCGCTGAAGACCTGGCCAACCGGGTGAGTCCCGAGCGAGCCGCCAGAGCACTTGCAGCCTTCACACGATAGGGCTGCTCGGTGTGACCTCCTGGCCCCACAGCCCCTGCTGTCGTACCCCGATGGCCGCCACCGCCATGTTCGCCACGCGCCCATCGGGCCGCGCACCCGCACCGCCTTTGCGTCCAGCCACGCGTGCGGGTGCTGACCCCCGCGTCGTCACCAACGTCGCGCTCGCGGTGCTCACCCCGGGGCTGATCCTGGCGGTTCCGATCTTCGACTCGCTGACGGTGGCTTGGCTGCGGATCGCCCACGGCGGGTCGGTCTTCCAGGGCGGGACGGACCACCCCTCCCACCGCCTGGTTGCCCTCGGCCTGTCGGAGCGGCGCGCGGTGCTGCTGCTCTGCGGCCTCAGCGCGCTGTCCGGCATCGCCGGGCTTCTGGCGTGGCAACTGGATGTGCTGCCTTGGGGCAGGCGGCGTCTGTGGCAAGCCTGGTTGCCGTGGCAGGGCTGTTCCTGCTGACCCGGCTCCAGGGGATATCCCGGACGGCCCTGGTCCTGGACTGGATGCTAACGGTGGTCGTTGTTGTGCCGGCCGACCTGGACGGCCACGACGAGAGGGTCAGGGAGATGTGCAGGCAGGCTGGCGTCCAGGTCAGGAGCATGGGAAGGCTGATAGAGTAGGTCCGCTTCAG
>VFZS01000183.1 GCA_016871095.1 Acidobacteriota bacterium | reverse complement strand
ATTGACGGGGACGAGCATCGGGCCACGATCACCCGCATAGCGGATCTGCGCCGCGAGGTGCGCGTGCAGGTCCTGGCACGGGGCAACATCATGACCGACTCCCCGCTGGCGGTAACCTTTGTCCTCAAGTAGCGGGCCGACACCAGGACAGCCTTCACCTGCCTCAATGCCGCCTCCGTCGCGGCTGCTGCTGGCGATGGCCGCGGGCTCCGGCCTGGCCGCGCTCGTCTATCAGGTGGTGTGGATGCGCCGCCTGGCACTTGTGTTCGGAAGCACCACACTGGCAACAAGCACAGTGCTGGTCGCCTTCCTGGGCGGCCTGGCCCTGGGCGCGTGGGTCTTGGGCAGGGCAGCCGACCGGAGGCCGGATGGGGCCCTCGCCCTCTTCGGTCTGGTCGAGGTGGGCACCGGGCTGTACGGGCTGGCCAGCCCGTGGATCTTCCGCGGCATCGAGATCATCTATCTCGGTCTCTATCCAGGGCTTGAAGGCCGGCCAGGTCTCTACGCCGGCGCGCAGTTTGCGCTGAGCGCTCTTGTCATCCTGCCGCCCACGATGCTCATGGGCGGGACCGTGCCGCTGCTGTCGCGCCATCTCGCCGCGGCCGCAGGTGGGACGGTCAGGGGAGTGGCGTCGCTCTACGGCTGGAACACCGTAGGCGCTGCCCTGGGCGCTGCCCTGACCGCATACGTGCTGCTGCCGTTCCTCGGGCTCCGGGCTGCGGTGCGGCTGGCGGCCTCGGCCAACCTGGTGATCGGGGCAGTGGCGCTGCTGCTTGATGCCTCGCGGCGGATGGGGACGCTGCGGCCCGTCCGGGGCGGTACGCCCGACGCCGGCCACATGCCCGAGGCCGACCGTGCACCCGAGACCGGCCGCCTGCCCGAGTCCGGACTTGCGACGCCCGATCCTGTCACCGTCTTCGTGGTGCTGCAGGGCTTTGGGCTGTCCGGTTTGGCGGCCATGACGTTTGAGGTGGCCTGGGCACGGCTCCTCGCCATGGTCATGGGATCGTCGGTTTACGCGTTCGGCACGCTTGTGGTCGTGGTCCTGGCCGGGATCGGGGCCGGAAGCGTGCTGTACGGCCGGATGCGCCTGACTCCCGGCGGCCACGTTTTCGCCTTCGTGGTCATCGAGCTGCTGATCGGACTCTGGACCGTGGTCTCGCTCCTGATCGCCCCGCACTTGCCGTTTCTGTTCATGCGGTTCTTCCCGGTCTTCAGGGATGCTTTCGGCTGGCAGGTCGCCGCGCAGATCGGCCTGGCAGGACTTGTTGGGTTTGTGCCTGCCCTGCTCTGGGGCGCCACCTTCCCCGCGGTCATCGGTACAATCGGCCCGGCGCTGTCGCGGGTGGGCCGCTCTATCGGGACCGCCTACGCCGCCTACACCGTGGGCACCGTGGCCGGCGCGTACCTTAGCGGTTTCGTGCTCATCCCGGCCGTGGGTGTGCGGGCGACGATCCTGGCCGGAGCGCTGGCCAACCTCCTGGCCGGCATCTCTGTCCTGCTGCGGGCGTCCCTGCCCTGGAGGCGCCGGCTGCCGGCGATGGCGCCCGCGGCACTCGCGCTCCTTGTCGTATTGACCCTCCCGCCCTGGCCGCGCGAGGTCTTTGCCGCGGGCATCGGGTTCTTCGCACCGCGGTTCGGAACCATGGAAGGGTTCACCCGCGCCGTGGCAGGGCTGCGGCTGCTGTACTACCGCGATGGGATCAACTCCACGATCTCCGTGGACGAGACCGAGGGGCAACTGGTCTACCGGTCCAACGGCAAGACGGACGCTTCCACGTATCCCAGTGACATAGCCAACCAGCTCCTGCTGGGGCACCTGCCGATGCTGCTGCATCCTGCTCCCCGGGATGTCTTCGTGTTGGGGCTCGGGTCCGCCATGACCGCCGCAGCGGTGGCGCGATACCCGGTGCGCCGCATTGACGTGGTGGAGATAGAGCCGGCGGCGCGAGAGGCGGCACGCCTCTTCGGCCGGCACAACCAGGGGGTGCTGGACGATCCGCGGCTCAGAATACTCGTGGCCGACGGCCGCAACCGGCTGCTCGCGGCCTCCGACCGGTACGACGTGGTCATCTCCGATCCATCCGACCTCTGGGTGGCCGGGACCGGCACGCTGTTCACGCTTGAGTTCTACAGGTCCGTCCGGGCCCGGCTCAATCCCGGTGGCGTGATGATACAGTGGATCCACACGCACACCCTGGCTCCGCCGGACCTTGCGCTGCTGGTCGGCACGTTTCGCTCGGTCTTCCCGCGCGCCGAGCTATGGACATCTGGGATCGGCGACCTCCTGCTCATGGGCTCGACCGGCCACCTGAACTGGGACCGAGCGCAGGTGGCCAGCCGCACGGAGCATGTTCCCGGCGTGCGCGAGGATCTCCAGTCCATCGGGATATGGCATTCGCTGGCGCTGTTCGCCGGCCACATGTTGGGCGAGCCGCAGATCGCCGCATTTGCACTGGGTGCCGCGGGGCCGCACACCGACGATCGCCCTGTGATGGAGTTCCGCACGCCGCGCCTGCTCTACGCGGACACCGCCTCGGAGATCGAGGCATTTCTGAATGGGCTGGGCGCACCTTCTTTCCCGCGCATATCAGGGCTTGAGCCCGTGCGCGACCTCGATGCGGACGCAACCTACCTGATCGGATTCGCCTACGCGTCCCTGGGCAGGCCGAAACTGGGGATTCCCTACATGGAGCGGAGCACCGCGATGGCACCGGAACGCCCCGCCTTCTTCGTCGGGCTCGCCAACCAGTACCGGGAGGTCGGCCGGGTGCGCGACGCCGAGGCCGCGTACGGCCGGGCGCTGGCGCTCGAGCCCGGTAACGTCGAAGCGCTGGTGGCCCTGGGCGAGGTGCTGCTGGAGGCAGGGCAGGCCGGCCGGGCGCTGGCGCTGGCGCAGAGGGCGCTGCGCGTGGCGCCCAACGATCCCAGGGCAGGAGCGCTTGCCGAGAGGGCAAGAGGAAAGCAGCCGCAGCCGTAGAACATACGTCACAGCGGTGCAGGTTGGCGCAGGGGCACCAAGCACTGCGCCATAAAAGGGAAGTCCGGTATCACCCGTCTGCGAGTTTGATCTCAGCGCGTTGCAGCCGGGGAAGCCCGGCGCGGTCCCGCCGCTGTCACGGAGAGCAGGCGCCACCCAAAGGGTCATGCCACTGGGAAGGTTTCCCGGGAAGGCCGGCGGCCTGCGATGACCCGGAGCCAGAAGACCTGCCTGCACCGATGCCACACGCCTTCGAGGCAAGGGAGGTGGGCAGGTTGTTCGTTCGTGTTCTGCTCTCGGTAGTGCTCTGCGGTGCGCTCGTCCTGGGCCCTTCTGGCCCGCTGTTCTCTCAGGAACCCCCGCCCGAGTTCGAACTGCCCGACGTCATCTCGCCGGCCAGGAGGCCGCAGCCAGCGTCGGCATCACCTGCCAGCGTATCCGTGATCACGGCCGCGGAACTGCGGCGGCTGGGCGTGCGCACCGCCGGCGAGGCGATCGCGTTCCTGCCCGAGGTGGCGGCACGCGCCTACGGTGGAGCCGGAGGCCTGATCACCCCGAGCATCCGGGGGAGCAGCGCCGAGCAGGTGCTGGTGCTGCTGGACGGCGTTCCACTCAACGGCGTCTTCGCGGGTACCGTGGACCTGGGCACGATCCCGATTGACGACATCGAACGCATCGAGGTGCTGCGCGGGCCGTTCTCGGCCATCTACGGCAGCGGCGCGATGGGCGGCGTGATTTCCATAGTCACGCGCCGCCGGGCGCCGGATGCGGCCACGGTCGGCGGCGGTTCCTTCGGCCTGTTGAGTTTGGGAATCAGCGGCGGAGGGGGGGCCCGCCTGACGCTGCGGTACGACGCCGCTTCGGGCGAACGGCCCAACAGCGATCTACGCAGCGGCTACTTCTCGTTGCGCCTGGGAGATGCCGCACCCGGGCGCCGGTGGGATCTCAGTCTGACCGGCTCGGCCGGATCCCGCGGCTCTCCGGGCTCCACCTTCTGGCCCTCGCCGCTGGCGCGGCAGGAGGACGCCCGCCTGGCCGCGGCATTCACCGTGGAGCAGGAGCGCGGCACCACTACCGACCGCCTGCGCCTGACGGTGCACCGGGAGAATCTGGCCTTCCGCGATCCGCTCTGGTGGATTGACGACAGCCACACCGGCACGGCCTGGGCCGCGGAGTGGCAGCGCACAGCGCGGATCTCCGCCTCTCGGGTCGTGGCGCTGGGCGCCGACGCGCAGCTTCAACACCTGCGCAGCACCAGCGTGGGAGAGCGATCCGCAACCGTGGGCGCGCTCTACGTGCAGGACGACCGCGTGCTGGGACCGCGCCTGCTGCTCTCTGCCGGGCTGCGCGCTGACCTGCACTCGGTCTACGGCGCGCAGATCAACCCGCGGGCCGGGCTGGTCTACTTCCTCCGGCCCGACCTGCGCCTGCGGCTGGCGGCGGGCCGCACATTCCGCGGGCCGACGATGGCCGATCTCTATTATCCCTTTGACGGCTTCGCCGTCGGCAATCCAGCGCTGCGTCCGGAGCACGCCTGGTCGGTGGACGCCGGGCTGGAGGCCTCGCTGGGGCCCCGCGCCACTGCGCGCGCAACGGTATTTTGGAGCGACGTGCGCGATCTCATACTCTGGGTTCCCGACGCGTTCTTCGTCTTCTCGCCGCAGAATGTCGGCGCGGCATCGCTGCGCGGCGCGTCGGTCGAGTTCGAGGGCGCGATCAACACCGTCTGGCACCTGCGCGCATCCTCCACTTGGCTGGCGGCCACCGATACGGCCACCGGGCTGGATCTCCCCAACCGGGCGCGCCACTCCGCGGCGCTGGCGCTGAGCGCGGCGCTGCCGCGCGGCGCATCTGCCACCGCATCCATGGTCCTGGTAGGCGCGCGGTTTGCCGACACCGCCAACACTGTGACGCTGCCGGCGTACGTGAGCGTCGGTCTGGCCGCGCAGGTGCCGCTGAATGCGGGATCCGCGCTGCGCCTCTCCATCCAGAACCTGCTGGATGCCCGCTACGAACCGGTGCAGGGCTATCCTGCTCCCGGTCGAACGCTCATGGTGGAGTACGTGCTTCGGAGATGAAACGGCCGCCTGCCGAAATCGCATTGATCGCGCTGGCCCTCCTGGCCGCGGTCGCCGGCGGCGTGATTCTGCTGGACGGCAGAGCCGCCCCTGACGGCGCGGTGCCCAGCGCGAGGACGGCCGGACCGGTGCCCGATGCCCCGGCCTCTGCCATACCTGCGCCCTCGGCTGCGCAGGAGTCGGGCCTGCTAGAGGAAGAGGCCGTGGTCGCGCCGAGGGCACAAGAGGAGAGGCCGGCAGCGATGCCCTCCCCTCCGCGCCGCGGTGCCGCGAAAGGAAGGCCCCGGGCTCAACAGGCCCGGGCGCCACAGGCCCAGGCACCACAGGCCCAGACACCGCAGGCGGCTGCGCCTGCCGCGGGAAGCGGAGGACCCTCAGCGGGCGGACCCTCGACCGGAGCAGCGCCGCAACCCGGCCCAGGACCCGGGCCGCAGGGCGCCGAAGCCGCAACGGCACCGTCTCCCGCTGCTCCTCCACCTGTGCCGGCGCATCCACCGGCACCGTCTCCACTGCCACCGCCGCCGGTCACCGCTGCCCCGATCGTCACGCCGCCTGTACCCCTTGCCCTGGATCCGCCGCGCCATCCCGATGCCTGGAGGGTCGTGGTGGAAACCCCTGGGCTCGCGGCCGAGGCGCGGCCGGAGCAGGTCTCGGCTCGTGTGCGGCTTCGGCTCCTGGTGCGAGAGGACGGCGCAGTTGGCCGCGTCGAGATCGCGGTGCCCTCGGGGCGGCCCGAACTGGACGCGGCCGCCGCGGCTGCAGCCGCCCTCTGGCGGTTCCTGCCCGCCCGCAGGGACGGCGCGCCGATCACCAGCGTCGTTCTGATCTGGGTTGCGTTCGTGAGCGCGCCGTGAGCGGGCCGGATCACCGGGTGGTCCTGGCGGTTGACCCGGGCCGCGCCAGGTGCGGCGTGGCCGTATGCGAGCCCGGGAGGGTCCTCGCGAGGGCGGTGGTGTCACGCGAGGCGCTGCCCGCGCTGGTGCGGGACTGGCAGTTGCGATACGCGGTGTCCGAGGTGGTCATCGGCAACCGCACCGCCTCGGCAATGGTGATCGCGCTGCTCGCCGACGCTGGCGTGGCCCCTGTATCGGTCGTCGAGGAGGCGGGCAGCACGCTGCGTGCTCGGTCGCGCTACTTCGACGAGCACCCTGCCCGCGGGTGGAGGCGGCTGGTACCACGCACGCTCCAGACGCCGCCCGAGCCCTACGACGACTACGCGGCGGTGCTGCTGGCCGAGGCGGTTCTGGCCAGGGCAGGGCCAAGTCGAGGCGCGCGCGGCGGCGCCCTGATGTAGAATAGGCGAGTGACACCGGCCTACCGGCGCAGGAGCACCGGTCGGCCCATCCGGCCGTTATGGCTCAACATGCGAGGCAAGAGATGATCTTCTCAGGCAGTCGAACGCGCGCGATAGCGGTCTCATGTGCGGTTGGTCACAAGTGGAATGTCTCTCAGCTGGTCTCGTCGGTCGCTCTGGGCGCATTCCTGGCGCTGGGCTCACTGCCGCTGGCGGCCCAGCCCGCGGCGCCGCCGCTCTGGGCCTTCGGCGGGTACAACCTTCAGCGCACCAACTTCACGCCAAGGCCCGGAGGCCTGACCGCGCCGCACGTCGCGTGGCGGCTGGCCTTCGAGACCACCGCATCACCGGCGTCGGTCTCGCCCCCTGCAGCGGCGGACCTCGACGGCGATGGCCAAGTTGAGCTGATCTACGGTGAGGGCGTACGGCTTGTCGCCCTGGAGCGCCCGTTCCCGCGGCGGCGATGGGAGTTCTCGGTCATGGGCCTGAACGGAATCGTGCTGATGACCCCGGCTGTGGTGGATGTGGACGGCGACAGGCGGCCGGAGGTCTTCTTCGCGCCCTACCAGTCCGGGGGCTTCTCGACCTTCCACCGCCTGGACTGGAGGGGGCAGGTGGTCTGGACCTTCCAGTCCAGGGCCTACACCAGCTATGCCAGCCCGGCGGTGGCCGACCTGGACGGCGACGGCCGGTTCGAGGTCATCTTCGCCGACAACCAGGGCCACGTGTACGCCCTGGACGCCGCCACCGGGCGGGCCAGGTGGACCTACACCATGGGCGGGAACGCCGACATGAACGCGCCGGCCGTCGTTGACCTGGACAGGGACGGGAAGCGGGAGGTCGTGATCGGCAACCACGGCAACGGCGCGATCCACGCCATAGACCACGAGGGCCGGCAGCGGTGGGTCTTCCAGACAGGCGGCTCGGTCTATGGCGTAACGGTTGACGACGCCGACGGAGACGGCGCCCTTGAGGTCTACGCCGCCGACTGGGCCGGCGCAGTGCACTCCCTGACTGCCCAGGGCCGGCTGCGATGGACGGTGCGCACGCGGGGTCCTGTCACCAGTTACAACGGGCTTACGGTCGCCGACCTGGACCGCGACGGCACGAAGGAGATCGTCGCGGGGGTGCAGGACGGCACGGTGCTCTGCCTGTCGCCGGCCGGCCGTACACTCTGGCAGTTCCAGCGGCGGGGCCACATCAGCGGGTCCGTGGCCGCCGGCGATCTCGATAGGGACGGCCAAAACGAGGTATTCGCGGGCAGCCACAATGGGTTCGTCTACCTGATCGGGCCGCGGGGCGACCTCAGGTGGGAGCACCGCCTGGGCGGCCGCCTGGCCTACATGGGCGTGACGGCCGAGGACCTCGACGGCGACGGCCTAGTCGAGGTCCTCGTGAACAACGACGAGAGCCTGTTCATCTTCTCGAGACCTCCCGGCCGCTAGGTGGGGAAGGCCCGGTCGCGCATCAGGGTGATGGCAGCGGCCACGAGCGCCACGTAGAGGGCGGCGATCGCAGCGTACTGCATGGGCCGCGGGGCGGCGAACAGCCGGGCCCAGAGTCTTGTCAGGGCGCGGGGGAAGAACGGGATAATGAAGGGAACTCGCTCGCGGTAGGCGTGGTAGGCCGCGCCGAACCGCCGGTCGTTCTCGCCCTCCTCATAGACCATCAGCGCCAAGTAGGAGCAGACCGCGGTAACCCACGCGACGACCGCGATGGGTCTGGCACCCAGCAGCGTGAAGCCGGTCAGGCCGGCAAAGATCCCCAGGTACTGGGGGTGCCGCACCAGCGCGTAGGGTCCCCCTGTCACAAGGCCCACACGCTTCCTGATCGAGTAAAAGTATATGTACGATACGAAGAAGACAACCAGGCCGAACACGATCAGCACCCAGCCAGTGTCCGCCAGCAACCCGCGCAGTTCACGGGACATCCAGATGGTGTGGGTGACCAGCCACTTGGTCTGGGGAAACCAGACGAACGGCGTCCAGGGGGAGTAGATGGCCACGAACACCCCTACGGGCAGGAACATCCCGCCCTGGATGGCCAGGACGAGTACGGGCGATGCAAGGATGACGGGAAATGCGACGAGCACAGCGCGCAGGGCCTTCTTGAATGTCATGGAGGTCTTCACCTGGTCCTCAATAGAGTTAGAGTTCTGCCTTCCGATTCTGGCGACCACGGGGTCCTTCTATTCGGTATGCAGGAAGGCAATCCTGCCCGCCCGGCGGCGCGCCCGCCCCTGCCGGAGCCGAGATGACCGCCGGCGGATTCCGGAGGTCCGGGCAGGAGGATTTTGGTCCAGGGCGGCGAACCTACAAACTGTTAGTGCTGTCTGCGCCGTCCGTGCACGGAGTATTGCGCCGGACTGGGCAGGATGATAGTGTGTTTGCAGAGGACTGAAGGGCGTTATCCGCAGCCGCGGCCGAAGAGGCATCGCGGCGCCCACCCGCAGAGGAGGGCCGGGAAGAGGGTAGGGCACCGAGGCGGCGGGGCGAAGGGCCCAAGGAACAGGCCGGGAGGTTGAGGAAACACGCTCACTCCATCCCCCGCGCCGTGTGCCGGAAGGCCCGACACACGCAACACCACTGAAGGGGGAAGAAACCAACGATGAAGCACATTGCTGTCGTTCTAGCAGCATTGCTGTCTCTCACGCTGGTCGCCCCGGCCATGGCGCAGCCGTTCGC
>VFZS01000182.1 GCA_016871095.1 Acidobacteriota bacterium | reverse complement strand
GATCAGCGGGAAGACGATCCGTTCGGTGTCCCTGACCAGCGCCGCCTTAGCCGCATCCACCTGAGCGATGCAGACGGGCGCGCGCCAGCGCATGACCCGTTCGTTGGAGGGATCCCGGCGCGTGTAGACCAGGAACAGCGCTCCGCCGAGCGGCAGGAAATGCTGCTGGGTGGTGGACATGCCCAGCGGCTCGCCGTCCTGCCAGCACCAGGGGCGCTGGGCGGCCCACTCCAGCCCGTCGGGGCTGGTGGTGACGTAGCCGCGGCCGTCCTCGGCGCGGACGGTCATGTAGTAGCGCCCGCCGAATAGCACCATGGAAGGCTCCAGCAGGCCGCGCCCGGCGGCCAGCCGCAGCGTATTCCCCTTGCGGCGGATCTTCAGCTCCGCGCCGTCGAATGAACACAGCACGCTGGCCACCGCGCGGTCCTGGCGGCCCAGCGGCCCGAACGACAACGGCAACAGGATGTCGCCGCCGGGCAGGCTGACCCGCTGGGCGCAGCCCGAGGTATGCATGGCGCTGGCCTCCGGTTCATCCCATTCGAGTTTGCGCGGGGCCGTCCAGGTCCCGTCCGGGCGCCGGGTGAAGTAGACCGGCCAGCGCTGCTCGCCGGGGCGGGTCAGCTTGCCGTCCTTGTAGTACACGTTGTGGCCGATGGCCACCACCACGCCGGTCTCGGGGTGAAGCTCGGGGACCACGTCGCAGATGCCTTCTTCGATGCCGTCGGGGTGGGTGCGGCGTCCCAGGCCGGCGATGGGGGCCGGATCGCTCCAGGTGGACCCCAGATCGCGGGATTCCGACCAGTGCAGCGGGCCGTAGTAGTCCGAGCCGCTGATGGTCTGGCAGGTCATCACCAGCAGCGGGCGGCGCGGGCCGGGAATCGCAGTGAGGCGGGGCATGAACCAGGTCGTCCCGCTCTGGCGGCCGTTCCAGATGATGCGGCGCTCGATGCGGTCAATCCGCGCGGCGCCGGCTCGCGCGGCAGCCAGAGCTGCGGCCAGGATCTCTCTGCGGGTCATGCCGAGAGCGTACCACGGCCGCATATGGCGGTCAGGCCGATCGGGAGCGTTCCGCGCGCTCCAACTCCTCGGCGGCCCACTGGCCGTAGCCCCGGATTTCAGCGTCGGCGGACTGTTGGAGCACGACGGCGTCGCTGTACCGGAGCGATGCGGCCTGCTTGAGCAGGCTGAGCGCCCGGAACACCACGGGCGGCCCCGAGTCAAGCAGGGCCGCGCGCGCCAGCGGTTCCCACTCCACGCCGGGCAGTTCCGCCAAAGCCGCCAGCGCCGCCTTCCGCACGGCTGCGTCTTCGTCCGCCAGAAGCGGTTTCAGGTCATCGGCCGCACTGGTGACCCCGTGCTTTCCAAACAGCGGGGCCGCCTGCTCTCGCACGCGCGCGGACGGGTGCCGCAGCAGCCCGCGCACCGCCGCCAGGGTTTCCGGTTGCAGGCTGGGGATCCTAAGGAGCGTGACCAGGGCCGCCCGCACCCTCTCCGGCGGAGCGTCCTGCTCCCGGGTGGCCGCGAGCAGATCCACTTCGCGGCCGGGCAATCCGAAGCCGAACCACGAGCCGTCATAGCCCCACAGCAACTCGTCCAGCCAGCGCTCATACCAGGACAGAAAGCCGGGGCCGTGCACGAAATAGGGCGCCGTGTTGCGCGCCATGTCCACATTGATCACCCGTCCCCGGTAGTCGCCGGCCACCACCAGGAGCGAGTAGTAGGTGCAGCCCTGATCCACCAGCGCCAGCGTGCCCTGGAAGAGATCGTCCACCTCGCAGTTCAAAGCCTGCGTCCAGTCGACGCCCTCGGGCATGTCCGGGCGCAGCGGGCAAGGCAGGGCCAGCCGGGTCGGCGGCTCCCCCGACTCGGCGTCATCCCACCGCTCCAGCGGCAGCAACCCGTAGTAGGGGCCCGCGCCGCCGTTTCCGGCTTCCAGCAGGAAACACCTATAGTTCTCCGGCAGGCGAACGCCGGCCCGGCTCTCAAACTCCGCCACGGCCCCTTCCGACAACGGGGGATTCAACCGGAACTGGTGCTTGTCGGAGCCGAAACAGGTCAGCCCGCGCTGGCGGACCTGCTCGAGCTTGTCCAGGATGCGTGCGATGGTTTCGGTCATACAGCACCGCATTCTGCCATAGGATGCTCCCACTCCAATATAGACCGGCTGCCGTCCGGCCGAGTAGCGCCGGCTTCAGCCCGATGGCAAGCTGAAGCTCGCCCCACCCCGAACCCTGCTCTGCGGCATAATGGCTTCGGAGGTGGGTGAAACTGTGCCAACGAGCAGGATTCCCCTCGAGCAGGAACTGAACCCCTGGGTGGCGGCGGAGGCGCGCTTCAATGAAGCCGCCCTCCGGCTGGGGCTGAACGACGGCCTCTGCAAGGTGCTCCGCACACCGGCCCGCGAGATCACGGTGAACATCCCCGTGCAGCTCGACGACGGACGGCTGGAGGTCTTCACCGGCTACCGGGTGCAGCACTCCATCGCGCGCGGCCCCGCCAAGGGCGGCGTCCGCTTCGCTCCCGATGTCACCCTGGATGAGGTCCGCGCCCTGGCCGCCTGGATGACCTGGAAGTGCGCCGTGGTCAACATCCCCTTCGGCGGGGGCAAGGGTGGCGTGATCTGTAACCCCCAGGTGCTCTCGGAAGCGGAACTGGAGCGCATCACCCGGCGATACACCGCCGAGATCCTGCCCTTTATCGGCCCCGAAGTGGACGTGCCCGCCCCGGACATGAACACCAACGAGCAGATCATGGCCTGGATCATGGACACCTACTCGATGCACGTCCGCCAGACCACCACTGCGGTGGTCACGGGCAAGCCGCTGGCCCTGGGCGGCTCGCGCGGGCGCCCCGAGGCCACCGGGCGAGGCTGCCTGTTTGTGACCCGCGAGGCGCTGAAGCGTCTAGGTCTGCCTGTCGAGGGCTCCCGCGTGGTGATCCAGGGCTTCGGCAACGTGGGCAGCATGTCGGCCAAGCTGATGGCGCGGGAAGGCTTCAAGATCGTCGCGGTCATCGAAGTGGACGGGGCCATCTACAACTCCAACGGCCTGGACATCCCGGAACTGCTCAAGCATCGCAAGACCACCGGCTCGATCACCGGCTTTGCCGGCGCGGAGGCCATCGACCCCGCCGAGGCCCTGTTCCTGGAGTGCGAGGTGCTGCTGCCGGGGGCCAAGGAGAATGTGATCACCTCGCAGAACGCGGGCCGCATACGCACCCGGGCCCTGTGCGAAGGCGCCAATGGCCCCACCACCGCGCTGGCCGACCACATCCTGGCCAGCCAGGGCGTGTTCGTGATCCCGGACATCCTGGCCAACGCCGGCGGCGTCACGGTTTCCTACTTCGAGTGGGTGCAGGACCGCCAGGGCTATTTCTGGAACGAGCAACTGGTCAACGAGCGGCTCGAGGAGATTATGGTGAACAGCTTCCGGGACGTGGTTGGCTACGTGGACAAACATGGGGTGAACAACCGCATCGCCGCTTACATGCTGGCGCTGGACCGCGTGGCTTCCGTCATCAAGCTGCGCGGCATCTACGCCTGAGCCCCGGGGTGCGGCGGGCGCCAGTATGACTAGCGACGCAGCCACGCCGCTGATGCGGCAGTATCATTCCATCAAGCAGCAGGTCCCGCACGCCCTGTTGATGTTCCGGCTGGGGGATTTCTACGAGCTGTTCTACGAGGACGCGCAGATAGCGGCCCGTGAGCTGGAGATCACCCTGACGGCGCGCAACAAGGAGCGGGGCGCGCCCGTGCCCATGTGCGGGGTGCCCTATCACGCGGCGGAATCCTACATCGCCCGGCTGATCCAGAAGGGCTATCGCGTGGCCATCTGCGACCAACTGGAGGACCCGCGGTTCGCCAGGAAGCTGGTCAAGCGCGACATCACGCGGATTGTGACGCCAGGTACGGCCACCGAGCCGGCCCTGCTGCGCTCGCACGAGAACAACTACCTGGCGGCGGTGTCGGTGCGGGAGCGGCGCGCCGGGCTGGCCTGGGTGGACGTCTCGACGGGCGAGTTCCGCGCCACCGAGGTGGAGGCGCCCGAGCTGGCGGCGGCGCTGGAACAGGTGGGCGCGCGGGAGGTGCTGCACGGAACCCCGGACCGGGCGCTGCTGGCCAAGACCGACGCGCCGGGCCGGCTGCTCACGGAGCTCGAAGAGTGGATCTTCGACCCGGACTACGCCGAGCGCAGCCTGCGCGAGCACTACCGGCTGCTGACCCTGGAGGGGTGCGGGCTGGGCGGCCAGCGGCTGGCCGTGGCGGCCGCGGGCGCCATCCTGCATTACCTGAAGGACACGCAGCGCGCCGCGCTGGATCACCTGGATCGCCCCGCGTTCCAGGACCGCGCCGAGGGCATGGTGCTGGACGCGGTCACGGTGCGTAACCTCGAGCTGCTCGAACCCATTTTCTTCGACGGCCGCAAGGAGGCCACGCTCATCGGGGTGATCGACCAGACGCTCACGGGCATGGGCGGGCGGCTGCTGCGGGCCCGGCTGCTGCGCCCGTCTCTGGATGTGGCGGAGATCGAGGCGCGGCTGGACGCGCTGGAGGCGCTGCTGCGGGAGGCCGTCTGGCGGGCCGAGGCGCGCCAGACGCTGGGCGAGATACAGGACCTGGAGCGGCTGCTGGCCAAGGTCACCCTGGGCAGCGCCGGCCCGCGCGAGCTGCTGGCCCTGGGCAAGTCCCTGGCGCGCATCCCGCGTCTGCGCCAGATTCTGGAGGCCGCCGCGGCCCCGCGCCTGGTGCAGCTCCGGGAGGCCCTCGACGAGCTGGCCGACGTGCGCGAGCGCATCCTGACCGCCATCGCCGAGCAGCCTCCCGTCAGCCTGGCCGACGGCGGGACTATCCGCGACGGCTTTAACCCGGAGCTGGACCGCCTCCGGGACCTGGCTCGCAACAGCAAGCGCTACATCGCCGAGATCGAGGCCCGCGAGCGCGCCCGCACCGGCATCGGCTCGCTCAAGATACGCTTCAACCAGGTCTTCGGCTACTACCTGGAGATCTCCAAGCCCAACCTGCATCTGGCCCCCGCCGATTACGAGCGCAAGCAGACCCTGGTTAATGCCGAGCGCTTCACCACCCCGGAACTGAAAGAGCTTGAACGGCAGATACTGGACGCCGAGGAGAAGAGCCTCGAGCTGGAGAAGCAGATCTTCTCCGAGGTGCGGACCTTCGCCGCCGCCAGCGGGGCGCGCATACGGCGGACCGCGGGGGCCGTCGCCGAGCTGGACGTAACCGCGGCCCTGGCGCAGGTGGCGGCCGAAAACCGCTACGCCCGCCCGCGCTTCGCCGAAAGCGGCCAGATGCGCATCCTGGCGGGCCGCCATCCGGTGGTCGAGAAGCTGGGCGAGGGCGAGGCGCTGCGCTTCATCCCCAACGACCTGTATCTGGAGCCAGCCACGGCCTTCATCGCCATCATCACCGGGCCTAACATGGGCGGTAAGTCCACTTACCTGCGGCAGGCGGCGCTGATCTCGATACTGGCGCAGATGGGCGGCTACGTGCCGGCCGGCGAAGCGCTGCTGCCTGTGGTGGACCGGGTGTTCACGCGCATCGGCGCCTCCGACAACCTGGCCCGCGGCCGCTCGACCTTTATGGTCGAGATGACGGAAACCGCCGCCATCCTCAACACCGCCACCGAGCGCAGTTTGATCGTGCTGGACGAGATCGGGCGCGGCACCGCCACCTACGACGGGCTGGCCCTGGCCTGGGCGGTCATCGAGCAGATCCACGCCCGCATCCGCGCCAAGACGCTATTCGCCACGCATTACCACGAGCTGACTGAGCTGGCCGGGCAACTGGAGGGCGTGCGCAACCTGCGCGTCTCGGTGAAGGAGGCCGGCGAGGAGATCATCTTCCTGCGCCAGGTCGAGCCGGGGGCCGCCGACCGCAGCTACGGCATCGAAGTGGCGCGCCTGGCCGGGCTGCCTTCCGGGGTGATCGAGCGCGCCCGACAGGTCCTCGAGCTGCACGAGAAGACCGGGCACCAGGTGACCGAGGAGCTTTCCCCCGGCGCGCGCGCCCCGCGCGGGCCGGTGCAGATCCAGTTGTTCGAGCCGGTGAACTATCAGATCGCCGGGCGCATCCGCAATCTGAAGATCGATGAGCTGCGGCCCATCGAAGCCCTGCGCCTGTTGTACGAACTCCAGGAGGAGTTGAAACGGCCATGAGAGTAGCGGGCATCATGAGCGGCACCTCCCTCGACGGCATCGATGTGGCCATCGTTGATATTCGTGGCGGCCGCTTCGCAACTGTGGCCACGCACACCTCGCCCTATCCTGAAGCCGTGCGGCACGCTCTGCTGGAAGTCTCGAACGCCGTGGCTCACACCGGCCAGGTGGCGCGCCTGAACTTCCTGCTGGGCGAGTTGTACGCCGAAGCCCTCAAGAAGACCTGCCGGCAGGCCGGCGTCCCGTTGCGCTCCATCGGGCTGATCGGTTGCCACGGCCAGACCATTTTTCACGACGGCCGGCCCGTCAAGTTCCTGGACCGGCGGGTGGCCAGCACGTTCCAGATCGGCGAGGCGGCGGTGCTGGCGGAGCGCACCGGAATCCCGGTGGTGAACGACTTCCGGCCGCGCGACATCGCCTGCGGAGGGTGCGGAGCGCCCCTGGTGCCGCTGGTGGACTACCTGCTGTTCCACCATCGCCGCCTGGGCCGGGTGGCCTTGAACGTGGGCGGCATCGCCAACCTAACCGCCATTCCGCCCGCGGCGCCTGCCGAGGAGGTGATCGCCTTCGACACCGGCCCCGGCAACATGGTCATCGACCAGTTGATAGCGCGTTTCACCGGTAACCGCTGGGCCTATGACCGCTACGGCCGCATGGCGCGGCGCGGGAGTGTGGACCACGTGCTGCTGGAGAAGCTGCTGCGCGATCCGTTCTACTGGGCTCGGCCTCCCAAGACCGCGGGGCGCGAGCAATACGGCAAGGAGTTTGTAGACCGGCTGGTGGCCACCGGCCTGGAGGAAGCGGACCTGGTGGCGACCGCCACCGCGCTCACCCCCGCCGCCGTGGCGGTGGGCATCGAGCGCTTCGTGCGGCCGCGCATGCCGGTGGACGAGCTGATCGTCTCCGGCGGCGGCGCGCACAACCCGGAGATCATGGGACAGCTTGCGGCGCTGCTGCCCGGCGCGGCGGTGGCGACTTCGGCCGATTTCGGCATCGACATCGACGCCAAGGAAGCCATCGCCTTCGCGGTGCTGGCCTGGCGGACCTGGCGCCGCCGCCCCGGCAATCTCCCCTCCGCCACCGGCGCCCGCCGGGCGGCGGTGTTGGGCAGGGTTGCGTTCTAGCCCGGCTGTCGCGAAGCCGCCAAACCGTGCTTCAGCGCGCCGTAGTCGTGGCGTACTTGACTTCGGTGTAGCCCGACGCACCGGCGCTGTTGGTGGCGCGGACCTTGTAGCCGTATGTCGTGGAGCGCTTGAGCCCGCTGTTCGTGTACGCAGTGGTGTTAGCCGACAACGTGGCGATCAGCGCAAAGTTGGTGCAGCCAGAGCCGGTGCAGCGCCATACCTCAAAGTTCGTCTCGTTGTCCGAGTTGTCCCGCCATCCGAGGGCGATATAGTTCCTGCCGCCGGTAACAGCCAGGTTGCTGGGGGCGTTAGGAACGGATGGTGGCTGAGGCTGCGTCCCGCAGTTCCGCGCTGCCACGTCGGCCTGCACCCTGCCGAAGCCGTATGAGGTGTCGCGTCCGGCGGCGCCCCAATCCAGGGCCGTCTGCTGCATGCGCAGCCGGACGTCGATGTTGGTGCCGAGATTCCCGTCGCCGTTCAGGTCCCCCAGCCCGCAGTTGAACACCAAGGCCGCTGTTCCGGCCACGTGGGGCGAGGCCATCGAAGTGCCGCTGGCGGTCGCGTAGGTGTCGTTGGGGTAGGTGGACTTGATGTTCACCCCGGGGGCGGCCAGTTCCACTTCCGCTCCCTTGCAGGACCACCTGGCAATCGTATCGCCGGAGTCGGTGGCGCCGACGGCGATCACCGAGTCGTACTTGGCGGGGTAGGAAACTTCGTTGCAGGTCAAGAACGCCGCGTTTCCCGCGGACGCCACGTGAAGGATGCCGGCGTTGTAGGCGTTGTCGAAGGCTTGTCTGACCAGCGTGCCCGGGTCCTGGCTCGACCCATAGCTGTTGTTGGTGATCTTGCCGCCAGCCGCCTGACAGTCTTGCAGGGCCGCGATCGCGTTGCTGAAGTAGCCGCTGCCGCTGGCGTCGAGGATCTTGTAAGCGAGGATCTTGGCCTCCGGCGCGACGCCCACCACCCCCGGGCCGTTCAGCAAAGCGGCAATGCTGCCCGCGACGTGGGTTCCGTGCCCGTTGTCGTCGGCTGGGTCATTGTCGCCGTTCACATAGTCCCAGCCTCCAGCGTGTGTTTTCAGGTCCGGGTGATCCGTGTCGATTCCGGAATCGATGACACAGACCGCAAGCCCGGCTCCCTTGTTGAAAGGGGAGGTTTCGTGCACCAGCCGGGCGCCGATCTTCGCAACGCCCCACGCTTCGGAGTACTCGTCCAGCGCGTACAGCCGCACGTCCGGCTCGATGACGCTCACCAGCGGGTGATTGCCCAGCGCCTCGATAGCGCGCTGAGGCAGGGTGGCGGCGATGGCGGGGATGATGCGGTAGGTGTGCCTGACCGTGCCGCCCATCGCCCGCACCAGCGCCTCCTCACTGGCCCCGGGCTGCCGCTCGAAGCCGATGATCACAGCCACGCGGTCGGGCGGCCCGGGCTGCGCCAGGAGGCCGGCGCTGAAAGCAAGACTAAGCATGCAAAGGGATGCGATGATCCCTCGAAAACAAGGAAAGTACAATCCCATAGTAAGTTCCCCTAACGACCTCAGGAGTAGTATATCCCGGCAATCCCCGCCCAGCAAGGCTTTTCGTGAACAGTACTGCACTTCCCAGTACTAGCCCGCCAGGCCCCGCAGCGACTCGGCGTAGGGCGGCCGGGCTACGCCGCGCTCGGTGATGATGGCGCTCACGTAGCGGTGCGGGGTGACGTCGAAGGCGGGGTTCTCGACGCCCACCCCGTCCGGCGTCACCAG
>VFZS01000181.1 GCA_016871095.1 Acidobacteriota bacterium | reverse complement strand
CGTCCTCTCTGCCTTTGCGCAGGCCACATAAGACGATGGCCTGCGCCACCGGCGATGCTAGAATCAGGGGTAGGTGAGGAGGCCCGGAAGATACTCAAGGTGGCTGGTGACGCTCGGCCTGGCCACTGGGACGCTCCTGGGCGAGGCCTCCGGCTGGGAAGGGCGGCCCGTGGTGAAGATCGAATTCAGCCCGGCCGCGCAGCCGCTCAGTGAGTCCTACCTCGGCGAGGTGCTGCCCGTAAAGACAGGCGCGCCCCTGCGCGGGGCCGAGGTGCGGGGTGCCATCGAGCGGCTGTATGCCACGGGCCAGTATGAAGACATCGTGGTGGAGGCGCTGCCCGCTCAGGGCGGAGTGGCGCTGCGGTTCACCACGCGCCGGCAACACTTCGTCGGCCGGGTGGTGGTGGAGGGTGTGCCCGAGCCGCCCAACCGTGGCGTGCTGGCCAACGCCACGGGGCTGGAACTGGGCGCCGCCTTCCGCGATGACGACGTGCGCCGGGCGCAAGAGGACCTGACGCAACTGTTGCGTGGCAACGGCTTCTTCGAGCCGCGCATCGAGAGCCGGATGCATCACGATCCGCGGACGGGGCAGGTTGAGGTGCGGTTCGTGGTGGCCAGCGGGGACCGCGCTCGCTACCAGCGCGCGGAACTGGCCGGCGTAGCGGGGAAAGAAGCGGCGAACGTAGCCGGGGCCACGCACTGGAAAGGCTGGTTCGGGTGGAAAGCGGTTACCGAGAACCGCACCCAGGACGGGCTGGAACGCATCCGGCGCCACTATCGGGAGCGGCACCACCTGGGAGCCGAGGTGACGCTGAAGGAGATGGAGTATGATCGCGAGGCCAACCGCGTGCGACCGTCGCTGGAGGTGCGTCCCGGTCCGCGGGTGCAGGTCCGGCTGGTGGGGGCTAAGCTGTCGCGGAGCAAGCTGAGGCGCATGGTGCCGGTCTTCCAGGAGCAGAGCGTTGACCGGGACCTGCTGCGGGAGGGCGCGCGCCACTTGCGGGACTACTTCCAGGGCGAGGGGTACTTCGACGCCAAGGTGGACTTCCAGGTGGAGAACGCGAAGGCGGGCGAGCAGGTGGTCGAGTACCGCGTGGAGCGTGGGGAGCGGCAGAAGCTGGCGGCGGTGAGCGTGGAGGGCAACCGTTACTTCTCGAGCGGCACCATCTATGAGCGGATGTACGTGCGGCCGGCCTCCTGGCCGCTGTTCCGTCACGGCCGCTACAGCGAGGAGCTGCTGCGACGTGACCTGGCCACCATCGCCGCGCTGTATGCATCCAACGGATTCCGGGACGTGCGGGTGGCCTCGAAGCTGGAGCGGCCCTATCGCGGCAAGAGGGGCGAGACGGGGGTGCGGGTGCTGATCGTGGAAGGCCCGCAGTGGCGGGTGGAGAACCTGGAGCTGAGCGGAGTGTCGGCGGAGCACCGCGAGATGGTACAGCCGCTCATCTACCAGAGCGCGGGGCAGCCCTACAGCGAGTCCAACGTGGCGGTGGACCGGGAGAACATACTGGACTACTACTTCAACCGCGGCTATCCGGAAGCGGTATTCGAGTGGAGCGTCGAGCCGCACCAGGAAGCGCGCCGGGTGGCGCTGCGCTACGTGGTCCGGGAGGGCCCCCGCAGGTATGTGCGCCAGGTGCTGCTGAGCGGCCTGGAGCGCACCAATCCGGGACTGGTCGAGGAGCGGGTCTCGCTTCAGCCCGGGGACGCGCTGTCGCGCCTGGAGATGCTGGAGACCCAGCGGCGGCTGAACGAGCTGGGGATCTTCGCCAAGGTGGATGTGGGGGTGCAGAACCCGGACGGCCGGGAGCGCGACAAGTACGTGCTGATGAACCTGGACGAATCCAGCCGCTACTACCTGACCGGGGGCCTGGGCGCGGAAATTGCCAAGATCGGAGGCTGCCGCGACTGCCTCGAGGCTCCGGTGGGCGAAACCGGCTTCAGCCCGCGGGTGTACTTCGACATCACCCGGCGCAACGCGTTCGGCACCGGCCACACCATCTCGCTGAAGACCCGGGCTTCGACGCTGCAAAAGCGCGGCATCCTGAGCTACGAGGCGCCACAGTTTCGCGGGAACCCGGACTGGAACCTGCTGTTTAGCGGCATGTATGAGGATTCCCGCGATGTGCGCACTTTCGCGGCCCGGCGCCAGGAGGGCACGGTGCAGCTTGGGCAGAGGATCTCGCGGCCCTCGCAGATGCTGTATCGCTTCACCTATCGGCGGGTGAGCGTGGATCCCAACACGCTGCAAATCAATCCGCTGCTGATCCCGTTGTTCTCGCAGCCGGTGCGGCTGGGCATCCTGGCGGGCAACTTCATCCAGGACCGCCGCGACGACCCCACCAACGCCCACCGCGGCATCTTCAACACCGTGGACCTGGGGTGGGCCTCGAAGAACTTCGGATCCCAGGCGGACTTCACCCGGCTGCTGGCGCGCAACGCCACGTATCATTCCTGGGGACTGGGCCACCGGTTCGTGCTGGCGCGCTCGGCCACCTTTGGCTGGCTGCACCGAGTGGACCCGGACAAGGCGATCCCGCTGCCGGAGCGGTTCTTCTCCGGTGGCGCGGCCTCGCACCGGGGCTTTCCCGAGAACCAGGCGGGGCCGCGGGATCTGCTGACCGGCTTCCCGCTGGGCGGCAGGGCTCTGGTGTTGAACCAGGTGGAGCTGCGCTACCCGTTGATAGGGGACACCCTCAGCGGGGTGCTGTTCGAGGACGCCGGCAATGTCTACTCGCAGGTGCGCAAGCTGAGCGCGCGGGTGCGGCAAAATGGGCTTACGGACTTCGATTACATGGTGCACGCGGTGGGCGTCGGGATTCGCTACCGCACCCCGGTGGGGCCGGTCCGCCTGGACCTGGCCTACACCCTGAACCCGCCCAGCTTCGAGGGGTTCAAGGGCACGCGGGAAGAATTGCTGTTCGGGGGCGGGGTGCGGACCCGGCAGCGGATCGGGCACCTCCAGTTTCATTTCTCCCTGGGGCAGGCGTTCTGATGGCGGCGAGAGCGGTACTGTGGCTGGCGGGCGTGGCGGCGGTGAGCTCCGCCCAGGTGATCGACCGGATCGCGGTGACGGTGGACCAGCAGGTGATCACGCACAGCCGGGTGTTGGAGGAGATCCGGCTGGCGGCGTTCCAGAACCGCGAGCCGCTCGATTTCAGCGCGGCGGCGCGGCGCGGCGCGGCCGAGCGGCTGGTGGAGCGGCTGTTGATCGAGCGCGAGATGGAGCTGACCAGGTTCCCGGCGCCGCCGGCGAGCGAGGCGGCCCGGGCGATCGAGGAGCTCAAGCGCGAGCGACCGGAGAGGCCCTTTGCCGAGGCGCTGGCGGCCTACGATATCAGCCAGGAGGCCCTCCAGAAGTTCCTGCTGAACCAGGCTGGCGTGCTGCGCTTTCTCGAGGGGCGCTTCCGCCCGCAGGTGCAGGTGAGCGAGACGGAAGTGCGGGCCTGCTACCAGAAGCGGGAGCCCAAGACCACCTCCGCGCTGGAGCAGGCCCGCGCCGAGTGTGAGGCGGCGCTGACGGCGGCGGGAGTGGACCAGGAGGTGGACCGCTGGTTGCGCGAAGTGCGTGGGCGCGTGCGCTTGGTCTACCGGGAGGAGGCGTTCCGGTGAAGCGCTGGCTCAGGATCGGGATGTTCTGCCTGGCCGGCCTGGCGGGGCTCGTACTGGCGGCCCTGGCGGTGCTCCAATCGGGCTGGTTCCGCGACCGGGTGCGCGAGCGGATCGTGGCGGAGCTCGAGAAGGCCACCGGGGGCCGGGTCGAGCTGGCGGCCTTCGATTTCAGCCTGAGGCGGCTGGAGGCCGAAGTGAAAGGTTTGGTGATCCACGGAACCGAAGGCCCCGGAGAGGCGCCGCTCTTTAAGGCCCGCGCCATTCGCGTGGGTGTGAAGGTGCTGAGCGTGGTGCGGCCCAAGGCCGACCTACAGTCGCTGGAAGTGGATACGCCCGAAGCCAACCTCATCTGCTACCCGGACGGGCGCACCAACCTGCCCGCGCCCAAAGTGCGCCGGGCGCGCCGGGATCCGCTCGAGCTCATCCTGAACCTGGCGGTGAAGCGCTTCCGGCTGGTGAACGGGGCGGTACGGGCTGGCTGGCGCCGCATCCCGGCGGAGATAGAGGGAGAGGACCTGCGGGTCCAGGTGGCCTACGAGCAGGCCGGACCGCGCTATCGCGGAGACCTCGCGGTGACGCGCCTGCGGGCGATGCCCGGACGCGGGGAGCCGTTGTGGCTGGACCTCCAGGCGCAGTGGGCGCTGGAGAAGAACCGGCTGCAAGTGGACCGCCTGCGGGCGTCCTGGAACGGCTCGCACGTGGAGGCGCGGGGCACGTTGAGCGAGTTCAAGGCGCCGCATGCGGCGTTCGAATACACCGCCGGCCTGGCCATACGCAATGTGGCGCCGCTGACCGGCATCGGGGCTTTGCAGCCGCGGGGAACGGTGACGGCGGAAGGGCGGGGCGCCTGGGAGCGGGGCGCAGGCTACACCGTTGGGGGCCGGGTGAAGGCGGTCGGGCTGGCGTTCCGGGAGCGCGGGGTGCGCGTGGAAAACGTCGGCCTCACCGGCCGATTCGAGCTTACTCCGGAAAAACTGACCCTCCCCGAGATGGTGGTTACCGCGCTGCGCGGGCGTTTCACGGGCCAAGCGGAAGTGCGCCGCTGGCAGGAGTTCAGCGTGGGTGGCAACGCGGAGGGCTTCGCACTGGAGGAACTGACCGGCTTCCCCGGGGTGCGGCGGATGGCCTGGAGCGGCTTCATGGGCGGTCCGGTGCAGCTCACGGGGAAATCGCGCCGTGGAGGGGTGAGCGATTTCGTGGTCGCGTCCCGGGTGACGGTGACGCCCGGCACGGGGCCGGATCGGCTGGAAGGCTCGGTGGACGTGACCTACCGCCAGCGCGAGGGGCGCGTGGATCTGGGCCGGTCCTGGTTGGCCATGTCCGCCAGTCGCGCCGAATTCAACGGTACGCTGGGCGAGCGGCTGGAAGTGGAGGTGCGCTCGAAGGACCTCGATGATTTCCAGCCGGGCATGATACTGGTGACCGCCAAGCCCCTGGTCTTGCCGGTGAAGCTGGCCGACGGTGAGGCGCGTTTCCAGGGAGTGATTTCCGGACCGCTGGCCAGCCCGGAGATCCGGGGGCGTGCGGTGGCCTCGAACCTGGTCTTTGAAGGGCGCACCTTCGAGAAGGTCGAGGCGCGGGTTGCGGTGGCCCACGACCACGTCGAGGCGTCCGATGCGGTGGTGAGCCAGCGGCGGATGCGCCTGCGGGGAACGGTCCGTGTGGGTTTGGAGAAATGGTCCGCGACTCTGGAGCAGCCGGTGGCCGGTTCCCTCACCCTGCGGGCGCCGGACCTTGCGGAGTTGCTGGCCGAGGCGGGCCGCAAGGAGCCCGCCGCCGGCGACCTCACCGCCGCGCTGGCGCTTTCCGGCACGGTGGGCGCGCCTGGTGGAACGGCGCGCGTGACACTGATGAAGGGCTCCGCTTTCGAGCAGCCCATCGAGCGGCTGGACGCACAGGCGCGCTACTCGACCGGGTTGCTGGAGGTGCTGTCGGCGACGGCGCAGGTGGGCCGGGGGCAGGTCGAGGCCAGCGCCGCCTGGCGGCATGCCAAGGAGGATGCGCGGCGCGGGGAGCTGCAATTCAACGTGACCGCCAAGGGTGTCCCCCTGGACCATGTGCACGCGGTGGAGCAACGCAGTCCGGGTTTGGAAGGAGAGGTGGAAGGACGTCTTAGCGGCACGCTGAGTCTGGCGTTGCCGGGTGCGCGGGTGCAAGTCCTTAACGGGCAGGTGCGGCTGCGGAACCTGGCCGTCGAGCAGACGGCGCTGGGAAGCCTGCTACTGACGGCGGCCACGGGAGGGCGCACGCTGAGCCTTAATCTGACCGGCGCGCTGCTGGGATCGGCGATCCACGGCTCCAGCGAGTGCGTTCTGGAAGGCAGTTACCCGATGCAGGGCAGCGTCGAATTCGAGCGCATGAACTTCACCACGTTGCGCGCTCGCCTCGGGCCGCGGGAGCGCCGCCAGCCCTTGCCCTTCGACGGCTATTTGGCCGGCCGGGCCCGGTTCTCGGGCCAGGCATTGGAGCCAACCTCCTGGCGAGCGGCCATCGAGCTGCCGGCCGTGGAAGTGGCTCCGCGCCGTGAGACCGCCAATGCGGCCGGCGGCGCGGATCTCAGCCTGCGCAATCGCGTGCCGGTGCGCGTGGACGTGGACTGGAAAGGGGCCACCATCCGTAAAGCCGAGTGGAGCGCGCCTGGGACCGAGGTCAGCGCCTCGGGCACAGTAACCTTCCGGAGCCGCTCGCCATGGAACCTGCGCCTCCAGGGAACCGTGGATCTGGCGGCTCTGCGGAACCTCGAGCCCGAGCTGACCTCTTCCGGCCGCCTGCTGCTGGATGTGCTGTTTCGCGGCCCGCTGGACAAGCCGGAGGTTTTCGGGCGCGCCGAAATCCAGAATGGCGCGCTGTACCTGCCGAGCTTGCCGAACGGACTGGACAATATCAGCGCGTTGGCGCTGCTGTATCGCGACCGGGCCACGCTGGAGCGGTTCAGCGCCGAGAGCGGGGGCGGCAAAGTCAGCGTGAGCGGGTTTGTGGGATTCGGTTCGCTGGTTACCTACTACTTGCAGGGGCGGGCCGAGCAGGTGCGCTACCGCGACCCCACCGGGGCCAGCGTGACCAGCAACGCCTCGCTCAGCCTCACGGGCACCAGCGAGAGCAGCGTGCTGGGCGGCGAGGCTACCATCACCCGGATCTCCTTCAACCCGCAGACGGACCTGGGAACGCTGCTGGCGGCCAGCGCGCAGCCGGCGCGGCCTCCCTCGCGCGCCGGCCCCTTCACGCAGGGCATTCGCTTCGATGTGCGGGTGCGCACTTCGTCTCAGGCGCGGCTGGAGACGGCGCTGACGCGTGGTCTCCAGGCGGAGGCCGATCTGCGTGTGCGGGGCACCCCCGCGCGGCCGGTGATGCTGGGCCGGGTGCTGGTAAACCAGGGAGAAGTGCTGTTCTTCGGCAACAAGTACACCATCGACTCGGGGCAAATCGACTTCGTCAACCCGGCGCGCATCGAACCCACCGTGAAGCTGGACCTGCAAACCAAAGTGCGCGGCGTGGACGTGACTTTGACGCTGAACGGCCCCGTCACCAGGATGAACGTCACCTACCGCTCGGACCCGCCGCTGCAGCTTGCCGACATTGTTGGGCTTCTGGCCACGGGCCGCGAGCCGGCCTCCGCTCCGGGGCTGGTGGGAGCGCGCACCGCGCAGTCGCAGAGCTGGGAGCAGGCGGGCGCCAGCGCGCTGATGGGACAGGCCATCGCCAGCCCCCTGGCCGGACGCCTGCAACGCTTCTTCGGAGTGAGCCAGTTGAAGATCGACCCCACCATTTCCGGCGTCACCGGCACCCCCGAGGCCCGCGTGACCCTGGAACAGCAGCTCTCGCCCACGCTGACTTTCACTTACATCGCCAACCTGGCCCGGGCCGAGCAGCAGAGCATGCGCATCGAGTGGGGCTTCACCAAGAACTGGTCGGTGGTGGCGTTACGCGAAGATAACGGGCTGTTTGGGGTGGACTTCCTGTACAAGAAACGGTTCAAGTAATAAGCTGATAGCAAGCGGCCCCGCGGGCCGCGCGAGCATGGAGTGGGCAGAGCAGCGCCGCATGATGGTGGAGCGCCAGCTCCGCGCGCGAGGCATCCGCGACGAGCGGGTGCTGGCGGCCATGGACGAGATCCCGCGGGAGGAGTTCGTCCCCACGCCCTATAAGGGCGCCAGTTACGCCGACGATCCCGCGCCTATCGGCCACGGGCAGACCATCTCGCAGCCGTACATGGTGGCCCTGATGGCGCAGTGCCTGGAGCTGACGGGCGCCGAGACCGTCCTGGAGGTGGGCGCCGGCTGCGGTTACCACGCCGCCGTGTTGGGCGCGCTGGCCAGCCGGGTGATCACCATCGAGCGCATTCCGGAGCTGGCCGAGACGGCGCGCCGGAACCTGGAGAAGACCGGGCGGGCGGACAACATTACGGTGATTTGCGGTGACGGCGCGAAGGGCTGGCCGGAGTGCGCGCCCTATGAGGGCATCTCGGTGGCGGCGGCGGCCGAGGGGGCGCCGCCCGCGCTGATCGAGCAGCTGGCCGAAGGCGGGCGCATGGTGATCCCGGTGGGCGGCGGCTGGGAACAGGAGCTGCGGGCAATCCGCAAGCAAGGCGGCGAGATCAGCTCGCGCGTCGCCACCTGGTGCCGCTTCGTGCCGCTCAGGTAGGCGTCTCGCGCAGAGGGTGCAGAGGTCTCGCAAAGGACGCTATGCGGCCAAGAAGAATCGCCAGCCCGCTTCTCTCACCGATCGCTGGCGATACGGGTGACGGAACCTGAATTCCGAAGTTCCGCGTGGTGTCAGCCGCCGAGGATTTGAGACAACCGGCGATATGCCGGTGCAGTGGAGGCCGCCGAATCACATTGACCCGACGGCGACCTTCACGGGGGTGGCCTAAGGGCCGCCACCCGCGCAAACACGGACGGCCCAGCCATCACCCTGTGCTGGCTTGACGACCGGCGGCTGGGCTTTTTGGAACAGCGCGGCCGTCCCTCCATCTTGCCCGGCCCGACGGTGATGCGATCCAAGGGCGGCTTGAGCGTCATAGCTCCATTCTGCGCTCGGCGAAGGAGAGCCGAGCCGGCGCTAGTACGCCAGCAGCCGCTCGGCGGCGCGGGCCAGGTCGTCCACCTGGGGGCAGCATGACATCATTGCCTGCATGGCGGAAAAACACTGACAGAAAGGGGCGCTCACGGTTGTGGTTTCTTCTTGCTCAGGTAGGTAGCTACGGTCGCGGAAATCCCGACCAAGAGTCCGGCTTCTTCGCGCTATGGCTCGCATCCCTCTTGCAGGTGGCGCCCCATCTCGGATGCATAGCCCCAGGCCTTCTCGACAGCCGAATCCACTGGTCTTGGAATCAGCCCCGGGTCCCGCTTGAGGATTTCGCCTAAGGTCGCGCTTGCGTCGCCGGACACCACTCGGGCTGTACATTCGAGTGCGGCGAAGGCGTGCTGAATTGCGCCGGT
>VFZS01000180.1 GCA_016871095.1 Acidobacteriota bacterium | reverse complement strand
AGTTCTGAAGTTGCCCCGCCTCACAGAAGGCTGTGCCCGCCTCCGATGGGCGAGTGATCGCTGCCCTCCCTCTGGCGTATCCACATGGCTGGCATGCACTTCGCATATAATCAATGCGTTGCGCGAAGGAGAGTCCTTTGCCACAGCCATGGGCCGAGCCCGAGCAATTCCCAACCGGTGACACCGCAGCCGGCCTGGAGCGGTTACGACAACGCCTTCTCGATCTGACGCCGAGAAACCGGCTTCTGCATTTCCGGCACCCGCGGGCCTCCTGCCTCCGCATCGTGGACGAACTTCCCGGCGTGACCTTCGAGCACTTGGTGACCGGGCGCAAGTTCGTGTTCAAGCCGGTTCCAGATCCGCCGTTGAGCCAGTACGGGCCAGACGGCACGAAGCCCGAGGTGAAGGACTTCGCCCGGAAGCTGGAGATCGCCGTCTCCTGGGATCTCCCGCAGCCTGGTGCAGCCAGCGTCGCCAAGATGGCGCATCTTGACCAGTCTCTCCAGACCTTGCACTATCCGGCCGAACTCGACACTCTGGCCCGTCGGCTGGCCAATGCCGCGCGGAGGGCCATCGAGGAATCCGGCACAAACATGCTCTACCTCGCACTCGGGTTTCTGGAGTGGTCCGAAGAGGGTGAAACACAGCAGGTCCGCCACGCCCCGTTGCTTACCATCCCAGTGGGTATCGAGCGGCAAAGGTCGTCAGAGGGTGGCCCCGTCAAGAACTGTCTGTACTACACCGGCGAGGATAACGAATCACTGGGAGTCGCCACGATGAATTTCCCTCAGTGCGAGCTCCTCGACGAGCTGCTTGACCACGAGTTTCAACGCGATGCCGTGGCCCAAAGCTACCTTGAGAAGTGGGAGCGGGAGAAGGAGCCGTTCTTCGTCAAGAACCTCGAAAACGTTCAGGGCGATGAGCGCGACGTCATTCTCATCTCGATGACCTACGGCCGTGATGCGCGAGGTAACTTCTATCAGCGGTTCGGCCCCATCAACTCGCCCAAGGGCCATCGCAGGCTCAACGTTCTGTTTACGCGCGCCAGGAAGCGCACCGTCGTGTTCAGCTCGATGGACCCGAGCTGGATCCACGTGGACCCTGGCCCCGAACTACGCCGTTATCGAGCGCGTGCGGGTGCGCTTCCATCGCGGCTTGAACCTGCTGACCGGCGAGACGGGCAGCGGCAAGTCGCTGGTGGTGGACGCCCTGTCGCTGCTGTTCGGGGACCGGGCTTCCGGTGAGCTGGTGCGTTCGGGCGCCGCGCGGTCCTTCACCAGGGCCGCCACCCCCTCGGCCGTGCCCAGATAAGTCTGCTGGACGATGCGGGGCTTGCCCTGGACGCGGGCGCTTTCGACCACGTAGTAGTAGAGCTGGTTGGCTTTCTGCTTGGCGATGATGGGGGCCATATAGGGTACTACCATCACACAGGCGTGCTGCTCTACTGTCAATAGGCCGGCAAACATTTTCACTCAAAAACTCTGGTCATAGGGTAATACGGAGAGTGCCTGGAGTGTGCCTTCGGTTACCCTTGCGCCTCAACGGGTTAGCCGCCGGGCCCGCGCCAGCCTGCCGTCACTACGAGTAAACTCCCGCTAGCGGAGGGGGATGCGAGCGGCCATTGGCCTGGGAGCGCTTTCGCATGGGCATGAGGAGGCGGCCGAGGTCTCCGTCCAGGCTTCTGCAGGCCCCGGAGCACACGGGTCCGGCAGGGGCGTTCGGTCGGGCGAGCAAGCGCGGAGACAGCGAGGCGAGGCCGGAGTGCTGAGGGCTAAGGCGGAGACCGCAGCCGGGTTCGACCGGCATCCAGGTAGATCTCCGCAGCCAAGCACCGCGCCCAGAAGATGACCGAGCGGCACCTGCGGATCTGGGGTTTGAGGTTCAGGCGGAGGAAGGCGTGGAAGGGGTTGTAGGCCAGGAAGGCGACCAGCAGAAAGGCCTCGATGGCGCTCGGCTCGTGCTTGTAGACATGGTCGGCACCCCACTCATTGACCAGTTCGTTGAAGCCGTGATTTTCGATGTCCCAGCGCTGATGGCCCATGCCCACCGCCCGCTCGGTGCACAGTTGGGCGGCGGGCAGGGTGGTGACCCAGATCCAGTCGCTAGTCTGCTGGACCCATTGCTTGGTGAGTTGACTTCGGACCGCGCAGGTTTCCAGCGACCGAATGACGCGCAGCGGGGTTTTGACCTGGGGCCAGGAGACCAGATCGGCGAGGTCCCACCACAGACACTCCCGCTGGCGATACCGGCCCTTCTGCGGCGGGACCAGCGGGAACAGGCCCTGCACATCCTGATAGAGGTTGCGCCGTTCGTCCTTGAGCACCGTCAAGGTGTGTTTGCCGTGGTCCCACAGGAAATTGAAGAAGGGCGCCGTGGCATAGAGGGCGTCAGCCAACACCAGATCGAAGGCCCGCGGATAAGCCGCCAGCACGCGGGTGAGCAGGCGCAAGGCGGTGGCCACCTCGTCCTCCTCGGGCCGTTGCGGTTCTTCGTCCAGCAGCAGCCGTAGCGGCGCTCGGCCTGGCAGCGCGCCGGGCAGCAGCATCAGCGTGACGTTGCGGTGATAGAACTGCACCCGCTCGCCGCGCTCGGTAGAGACGATCCGTCGCAGACAGCCGCAGCAATGGCGGCGGTAGCTGGCGTGACTCTCGTGACCATCCAACACCGCCACATCCCGCCCCAGGTTAAGGGGGAGCGCCTGGTTGCGCTTCAAGCGCTCGTAAACCTGGTGGAGGCCGGTCCGCAGCTCCTCGCAGTGGAGCTGGGCGTGAACCCGCCCGATGGTATCGACACTACAGAGTCTCCGCCCCAGCCACTTCTGCCAGAACCGCGCCGACGAAACCGTCTCCAAAGCATTCAAGCTGCCCAACCGCGCCCAGAACATCGCCAGGGCGGCCTTCAGCGACACGGCGGTGGGGATGCGCGGCGCCGGCCGCCGATCCGGGATCTTGGCCAGAATCTCGTCGGCCAAGCCGAAGATCTTCTCCGAATAGCCGATCAGCCGGTGCAGGATGGCCCGCGTTCTACGGCTGCCTGCCTTCCTGGAGCCGTTTCCATTCGAGTTCGGAGATCCCTTCGAGGAGTCGCTGCATTTCGTGGTAATTGCGCACCGCCTGACGGACCCGGTCTTCCCAGGGCTTGGGGATCGAAAGCTGGCGCAGCTTTCCCTGGCGGCTCTGGACCAGGTAAAGGGAAGCGTGCAGTTGGCCGCGCGCGCAACGGCAATTGGGTTGGCCACAGCGCCGGCTGCGGACCGAGAGGGTTCCGCGCAGGAACCAGGCGTCATGGACGAGTTGCGTCAGCCGGGATCGGAAGTTGCGTTCGGCGGCGGAGAGGCTACACCGATGCATGGGGGCAGCTCCTTGTCTGATATAATAATTACATCTCAGACAGCGCCGCCCGTCAAGCCGCGAAACCGAATGCGAATCTGCTCGGTGGAAGCCGGCAGGCTAAAACACGACCGGGGTCAAACGTTTACGTCAGAGAAAAAAGTTCGGTTGCGGAATCGCTGGCGGCGATCCAGCAGTTTCGGGACCTCGTGGCCGGGGCAGAGCGGCGCCCAGGGCCCCGCCTCCGGCTGGCTCGGCGGGCTGCGCCTCACACCCGACTCGGCTCGGGGTGGACCCAGGGCTTGCGGTAGGGCCGCCGCAAGAGGCGGTTGGCCTCCTCGTCGCCGATCACGCGGCCCTTCACCGGGTCCCAGGCCAGCGTCCGCCCGAGCTGCATCGAGAGATTGCCCAGGATGCAGCACGCGGTCGAGATGTAGCCCTCCTCGATGTCGGCCACCGGCTTGCCCCGCGAGGCGATGTTGGCCAGCAGATCCTTCATGTGATGGCGGATGGCGGGAGCGCAGTGCCGCTCCAGCCGCTCCTCGGTCTTGTCCTCGGGGTACTGCTCCAGTTCGTAGGTCACGTCGCGGTGGACCGGCTGCCCGCCCTTGTCCATGGGCGTGTAGTCGTAGGCGAAGACGCTGGCCTTGAGGGTGCCTTTGTCGCCATGGAAGGTGGCGCCCCAGGGATACTGGGGATCGGACGGGTGGCCCCAGGCGCGGTGCTGCCACACCACCTGCAAGTCGCCGTAGTCGAAGGTGATCCCCTGCGTGTCCGAGATGTTGGCCTTGCTCTTCGTGTCCACCAGGATGCCGCCCGCCGAGGAGATGCGCCTGGGCCAGCCCAGGTTCATCATCCAGCGCACCATGTCGAACATGTGGATGCACATATCGCCCACGATGCCGTTGCCGTACTCCATGAAGGCGCGCCAGCGGCCCGGATGCACCAGCTCGTTGTAGGGACGCATGGGCGCGGGGCCGGTCCACATCTCGTAGTCCAGGTAATCGGGGGGCTGGGTGTCGGGAGGATTGGCGCGGGCCCGCATGTGGTAGTAGCAGTAAGTCTCGACCAGCGCGATCTGGCCGAGCTTGCCCGCCTGGATGAAGTCGTTGCGGGCCTCCACCAGGTGCGGCGTGCTGCGCCGCTGGACGCCCACCTGCACCACCCGTCCGTGCTTGCGCGCCGCGGCCACCATGGCCTGCCCCTCGCCCACGTCCACGCTGATCGGCTTCTGCACGTAGATGTCCGCCCCCGCCTGCGCCGCCGCGATCAGGGGCAGGGCGTGCCAGTGGTCCGGCGTGGCGATCAGCACGATGTCCAGGTCCTTTGCCTTGAGCATCTCGCGGTAATCGGCGTAGGTGCGCGGGACCTTCTTGGAGGCCTGCCGGAAGGCCACCATCTCGGCCGCCTTGGCCAGCATGCGCTTGTCCACGTCGCACAGCGAGACCACCTCGACCGGGGCCACCTGGATGAGCCGGAACAGGTCGGTCTTGCCATACCATCCGGGGCCGATCACGCCCACGCGCTTGGGCCTATCGTCCGCGAACTCCGCTGCGTACCCGCCCGCGGCCGCGCCACTGACAGCCCCCAGAAAACCGCGACGATTCATCTCTGTCCTCCTTGTCACCAACCAAGTATATTCTCTTATAGGGAGCCACACCATGAATCCGTCCTCGAACGTCCCGGCGTCTTCCCGCCGCGACTTCCTCAAGACCTCCGTCCTCGCCGCCGTGCCCTCGGGTGTTCACCTCGCCGGCAGCGACACTATTCGCGTCGGCGTCATCGGCTGCGGCGGCCGCGGCGCCGCCGCCGCCGTCAACGCCATGAATGCCGACCCGGGTGTGCGGCTGGCGGCGATGGGCGACCTACTGCTGGACCGCGCCCAGGAGAAGCGCAACGCCCTCAAGCTCAAGCGGCCGAACCAGGTGGCGGTGGATGACGATCACTGCTTCGCCGGCTTCGATGCCTATAAGAAGGTCATCGAGTCCGTGGACGTGGTGCTCATCGCCAATGCCGCCAAGTTCCACCCGCTGCATATGCGGGCGGCCATCGAGGCCGGCAAGCACGTGTTCGTGGAGAAGCCCCATGCCATCGACCCGGCCGGCGTCAAGGACGTGGTGGCCGCCTGCGAGCTGGCCCGGCGGAAGAACCTGTGCGTGGCCTCCGGCCTTCAGAGCCGTTATCACCCCGGGTACCGGGAAACCGTTCAGCGCGTGCACGATGGGGCCATCGGCGACATCGTGGCCATCGAGGAGAATTTCCTGCGCGCCCCGTATGTGCTCTATCCGCGCAAGCCCGGCCAGACGGAGGCCCAGTATCAGGGCAGCAATCAGTACCACTTCCACTGGCTGTCGGGCGACGACGTGCCGCAGTCGCTGGTGCATAACCTGGACCGCGCCACCTGGGCGCTGCGCGGGCAGACGCCGCTGAAGTGTCACGGCATGGGCGGGCGCTCCACCCTGCGCGGCGAGATCTACGGCAACGTCTTCGACCACCACGCCGTGGTCTACGAGTATGCGAGCGGCGTCCGCATCTACGCTTTTTGCCGCACTATACCGGACTGCTACAACGAGACTTCCAGCATTCTGCTCGGCGCCAAAGGGCGCTGCGACCTGCTGCGCACGCGCATCGAAGGCGAGACCAGGTGGCAGTACCAGGGCCCCAAGGCGGATCCCCAGGACCTCGAGCACCTCGAGTTGTTCCAGGCCATTCGCTCGGGCGCCCCCATCAACCATGGCGACTACATGGCCAAGAGCACTCTGGTTGCCGTGATGGGGCAGATCAGTTGCTACTCCGGCAAGGAGGTCACCTGGGAGCAGATCTCGGCTTCCAACTTCTACTACCCGCCCCGCCCGGAAGACTGCCGCATCGACATGGAACCTCCGGTCAGACCCGGCCCCGACGGCATCTACCCGCCGGCCTTCACCCCGGGCGTGTCCAAGCTGCTGGAGGGCGCATGAAACGCCTATACGCAGCGCAACCGCTCTGCTGCGGCCGACGAACATTCCGTGGGGCGGGCGCCCCCGCCCGCGCACCGGCCCCCAGGCCGGTGCCTGGCCGACCTGGGGGTCGGCCTGCGGCTCAGGGGAGCCGCCCCACCGGTTTGGCTGGGGCTATGCTGCGCATCGTCGTGATGGCCGCGCTGGCTTCGTCCGCCGCCGCGGGCGAGCTGAAGTTTCGCGCGGCGGAAGGCGGGGAGTTTAGCTTCGACACCGGCGTGCTGAGCGGCAAGCTCCACGCCGGCGGAAAGTCGTTGGGCTTGTCGTCCGTGGTTCACGCTCCCACGGGCGCTGCCTTGTCGCGCGGCATGGGCCTCTTCAGCCACTACCGTGTCTTCGCCGCCAACCGCCGCTATGGCGGGGGCGCCTGGGATTGGCCCAGCGAAGCCACGCTGCGCCCGGACGGCGCGGTCGAGGTGCGCTGGCGCGGCGCCGATGACCGGCCCTTCGAGATGTGGGCCGTCTACCGCTGGGCTGGGCCCGCCACCCTGGATGTGGAGACCCGCGTGCAACCACGGGAGGAGCTAAAGGGCTTCGAGTCTTTTCTGGCCTCCTACTTCGCCCCCCAGTTCAGTGATTCGCTGGTCTACGCGCAGGGCGTTAGCGGGGCGGAAGGCCGTCCTGTCTTCCTGGCCGCGGACAAGTCCCATGGCGTCTGGCAAATGTTCCCGCGGGACCGCGAAGCGCTCACCGTGATTCACGACGGCCGCTGGAAGATCCCCCCCAGTCCGGTTGATTGGGCCATTCGGCCGCTGCTGGCCCAGCCGATCGGCCTGCGGCGCGATCCCGCTTCCGGCCTCACCGCCGTGCTGATGGCCTCTCCCGTGGATTGCTTCGCCGTGTCCACGCCCTTCCAGGGCGAAGGCCACTATTCGATGTATCTCTCGCTGTTCGGCCGTACCCTCCGCCCCGGCCAGACCGCGCGCGCCCGCGCCCGGCTGGTGATCGCAGTCTCACCCAGCGAGGAGGAAGTGTTCAGCCTCTACCGGGCGTTTCTCAAGACCGCGCGATGAGGCCCCTCGGCCAGCAGGCTCACTTCTTCGGAAAATCCGGGTGCGCCATCACTTCGCGCATCTGATCGGTGTGGCGCTCCGAGTGCCCGGCGATGCGCAGGAACCACTGGTAACCGTCCATCAGCTTGCCCCCGGCGGCGGCCTTCGTGACGTACTCGCGCAAGGGCAACTGCGTGCTCCTGGCCAGCGCCACGATCCGGTCCCGCGTACGGTTGAACTGCCCGGTCAGCTCGGCGCGGTTGCGCAAGCTTCCCTTGGGCTGTACCGCCTCACCGGCCACCCGCGTCAGGCTGCGGTCGGTGTACAGGCGCAGCAGTTCGGCGTCGCTCAGTTCCGCCTTCATCCTGCTGGGAGGGGCCTCCAGCAGCTTACTCAGCGTGCGCCAGTACACGCCTTCGGTGATGACGATATGCTCAGCGCACTCCCCCGCCGACCAGCGGTCCGGGGCGGGCTTGAAGTCCCACTGGGTGTCGGACAACCGCGCCACGGTCTCCAGGAACGCGGCGCGGCTGGATTCCAGCCGGACCACGGCGGCCTCGCGCTCGCTCTGAGTTATGTGTTGCCCGCACAGCGCCCCGGCCGCCAGCAGCGCCAGTGTCGTCCTCAGCATGGGTGACCTCCCGGAACAAGGCCAGGGTATCACGCGCCGGGAGCTGGGGGGGAGCCCGCCGGTCTCAAGGGCGATGGTTGCGCGCGCTCAGCTCGCCGACATCCACCGTGTGGCGCCCGGGCGTCTGGAGGGCCGCCTCTTGCAGGATCGGCCTGGCGCGCTGCTCCAGGGCCCGCGCCTCGTTCTTGCGCTTGGTCTGGCGCAGCAGCCCGGCGTACTGCGCCAACAGCGCGCCCACGAACCGGTGGCCCCCTCCCAGCCCCTTCTCGGCGATGGCCAGGGCACGCCGCATGACGCTCTCCGCCTCACCGAAGCGGCGCGCCTTCTTGTGCAGCTCTCCCAGGTTGGCCAGCGGCCGGATCAGCTCGGGGTGCTCCGGTCCACACGCCCTTTCCAGGGCGCTGACGGCGCGATCGACATGGCGCGCCGCCTCGGAGGCGCGCCCCTGGCGCATGCAGACCACGCCCAGGTTGTTGAGCGCCACACCCAGTTTCTCAAGCTCCGGCCGGGGGCTGCTTTCCAGTAGTGCGATCGAGCGCCGGTACAAGTCCTCGGCCTCCGCCGTCTTGCCCTGGGCAGCGTAGGCCGCCGCGGAGCGGTGCCAGGCGGATGCCAGCTCCACCGGGTCCGTCCCCGCCTGCTCGCCGTCGGCCGACCGCAGGCGCGCGTACATCCTCTGGGCCTTCTCCACCTGTCCGTGCTCCAGATACAGATACAGCAGGTTGCTCAGGGTGACGACCAGATACGGGTTGGCGGGGCCCGCGCGCTGCTCCCACAGCCGGATGGCGCGCTGGTAGTACTGCTCCGCCTCCGCGGCCTTGCCCTGATCGTGGCAGACCGAGCCCAGGTTGTGCAGCGCCAGGGGCAGCCGGACGTCTCCATCCGGCAGCCTGTTCCCATTCCGCAGCGCCTCCAAGAGCGCCTTCTCCGCGTCCGCGTACCGGCCCTGGCGCTGATACTGGTCGGCGGTCACGATCGCCTGCTCCCAGCTCCGGCTGCTGGCCCACGCCATTCCCGCCGCCGCGCCCAGCGCGACTGCCGACAGCCAGACCTTGATAACTGCCCGGTGCACGTCCGCTCCTACCTGGCTTATCGGACGCGGTTCCCGGATATGAGTGCAT
>VFZS01000179.1 GCA_016871095.1 Acidobacteriota bacterium | reverse complement strand
TGAGCCGACCACTGGCCTGCACTTCGACGACATCGCCAAGCTGCTCGACGCCTTCCAGCGCCTGATCGAGCAGGGCGGCAGCGTGCTGATCATCGAGCACAACCTGGAGGTGATCCGCGCTGCCGACTGGGTCATCGACCTCGGCCCCGAGGGCGGCGAGGCGGGTGGCCGCATCGTGGCCCAAGGCCCGCCCGAGCACATCGCCGCGATCCCCGAATCCTACACCGGCCAGTTCCTAAGGCTGGTGCTGGGAGGGTAGCGGCTGGGCGGCTCCGAAGGCTCTCAGCTATCCTGAGCCTATGCCCAGAGCCGAAGAGATCCTCCGCATCGCCCGCGCATTCGTTGAGGCCATCAATCGTCAGAGCGTCGAGGAGATCGCCCGGCTGATGTCCCAAGACCATGTGTTCGTGGATTCCGGAGGCATGCGCGTCCAGGGCCGCCAGAAGATGAAGGCCGGCTGGCAGGCCTACTTCCGGCTGGTCCCGGACTACACCATCACGATCGAAGAAACGCTGGTAAAGGGGTTCGTGGTGGTGCTGCTGGGGACCGCGCAGGGAACTTACTCGGCCGACGGACGGCTGGAGGCGGAGAACCGGTGGCGGACTCCGGCCGCCTGGAAAGCCGTGATCCGCGCGGGGCTGGTGAGCGAATGGCGCGTGTACGCCGACCTGGAGCCCCTCCGCCTGGTGATGGAGCGGCGCCGCACCCCTGCCTGAACTGCGGCCTCAGTTCACCCACACCGGGCTGGACCAGGCTTTGTTGGTGTCAAGCTGCTCGACGCGCAGGTAGTAGTAGTCGCCGGGCTTGAGCGGCCCGCGGTCCTCGTAGTTGAAGCTGAAGTCCATCGGGCCGGAGGCGTCCACCAGGTCGCACTCGAGGAAGAAGGCCGGCGGCACACCCATCTTCTCCATGTACGGGTGCTTGACGCGGGCGTCCCCACGGCGGCTCCAGTGGAAGTAGCCGTCGCGCTGGAGCTGCGCCAGCGGGATGCGCACCTCGAACACGCCCATGTCCTTGCTGTCGTCCAGGCGGAACAGCAGCGCCTCGCCGGTTGCCTCGGAGAGGTCCACCAGGAACCCGTCTCGATCGTTCGACACCGCCGCCGTGTTCCAGACGATGCGCGGGCCGTCCTGGCGGATTTCTTCAAACGCCTGGTCACGGCTAATCAGGCTTTCCAGCCGCAGCCGACCGGTATCAGCACGGAGCTCTCCCGAGGCCATCCCCACCGCGGCGCGGCGTTGGTAGAGGTTGTCGCCCCAGACGACGCGCAGCAGCCGGCCCTGCTTGCGCGCGGGGTGCGCCGCGTAGACCACTTTCGAGTTCTTCAGCAGCTCCACGCGCACGAGCGGCGCCGTGCCGGAGACCCGTGCCGCCACGCGGGCGGTCGAGGCGAGGCTCGACAGGATCTCGCCGCCCATCGGCTCGTCGTTGACGCGGAAATCGAGCAGCGTGCGCTGATTGCCGCTCGCGCCGAAAGTGCGGCGCTCGTACATGCCGCGCCAGATGTCGTCCCGCGTCTTGCCCTGCGCATACACGCCGGTCAGCCCGTTGCTCATCACGTAGATCAGCCCCGGATAGGCGTTGCCCATGGCGCTGGTGTGCGTGTCGCCGGAGGCCATGGCCGCCAGCCGCTGCCCGCTTTCCAGGTGCTTCTGGTAGGACTCCTCGAAGACGCCGTGCACCGAAGCGATCTCGAACAGCCGCTCGATGCGCGGGTCGGTGGGATGGCTCCAGTCGGGCGGGCCGCCGCCGATGTGGGGGATCACCAGCACGGGCTTGCGCACCAGTCGCAGCGTGCGCAGCATCTTGCCGATGGGGGCCAGGGGGTCGGCGGGATCCAGTTGCATGGTGCTGGGGGCTTCGTCGGCGTTGTAGTAGATGTTGTGGTGGCCGCCGACGTTGGTGCCCACGCTGTATTCGTAACCCAGAATCGAGACGAAGCCCTGCCAGCCGTTCATCAGCTTGGTGGCCTTCTGGAGGTCGGGCCAGTTCTCGCTGGGGAAGCGCTGGCCTTCGAGATACAAGGATGGGCCGGTGACGCTCAGGGGCATGTGGTGCGGGGAGACGGCGCCGAAATCCAGCAGCCCCACGCGGCGCCCGTACAGGTACAGCTCCTCGAAAACGCCGCGCCCGTCGTGCAGGTAGGTGTGCTGGTGCAGGTCGCCGAAGTAGATTCGCCGCGGCGGATCGGCTTCGACCCACACCGGGTTGCTGAGGCCCCGGAACTGGCCGTCGGCGGTCTGGACGCCGATGCGCAGCACGCCTTCGGCCTTGGCAACCACGTCGCGGGCCACGTAGTGCAACAGATCCGGCTCGTAGCGGAAGGTTCCCCCCGCGATCTCGCCGGAGGTGAGGCGGAAGGTCAGACCCTGGTGGTTCCTGGCCTGTGAGCCCCACTCGTCCTGCGGCACGATCTCGACCGGGAACGCTTCACCGGTCTTGACCGTGGAAGGCGCTTGCACGCGCAAGCGCTGAAGCGGCCCGCCGGTCACCTGCATGGCCGCGTCGCCGCCGTAGCCCAGGACCTTTTCGTCACGCAACAGCACTACCCGGAAGTTGAACAGATTCTCCTGATAGTGCTGCATGCGGAAACCCGCCGAGCCGCCCAGGTCGAACAGAACCTCGTCGCCCGCCTGCAACCGGCCTTTCTCGAGGGTCACCCCGGCCACCTTGCGGTAGGGAAACACGGCCGGCGTGTCGCGCTGCGCCCAGTTGGTCCATTTCAACGTCCTGCCCGCCACACCGGGACGCGTGAACTCGACTGAGAAGTACGCCGGCTGGCGGGCATCGGTGACCTGGAACTCCTCGACGTCGCTGGTGAAGTGCTTCCAGATCTGGATGCTCATGCCGGTCTCGACCGGCATGTCGCCCACCGTGTACTCGATGCGCGCGCGGGTGCGCGCGCCCATCTCGACCACCGGATTGGTGAGCAGTCGCACTTTGCCGTGCAGCGGGAAGCCTTGCGGGAAGAAGCCGCCCGGACGATACTCGATCTTCATGCGGGCGGGATTGACCGGGAGATCGGCGGAGGTCTGGGCGCGGGGCAGCGCGGCCAGCAGGGCCAGCCCCAGCGCCGGAATAAATGCAAGAGCCCACCAGCGAGCGGCTCCGCGGAGAAAGGCCGGCAGTGGCATGCCAGCATTCTACCGCAGCCGGCCAGGCGCGCACGCTGAAGCTGGCGCTACGCCAGCAGCTTGCGCATGGTCTTCAGGCAGCGCTCGACGGTCTCCATGGGGGGCAGCGTGGCGCCCTCCTGCTCGATGATGTAGACCTCGACGCCGCCCACGCTCTCGGCGGCCTGGATGATCTCCTTCCAGTTGGCGTCGCCCTCGCCCAGCAGCACGCGGAAGCCCTTGGCGGGATCCTTCGAGTACTCCTTGACGTGCACCGATACGGTGCGCCCGGGGTAGCGCTTGATCCAGGTGACCGGGTCGGCGCCGGAGCTCATGGCCGCGCCCACGTCGAACTGAAGGATGACGTCTTTGGTGGTGTTCGCGGCCAGAATCTCCCAGGGGAGCTTCTCCTCGACCGGTTTGAACTCGACTCCGTGGTTGTGGTAGCCCACGCGCATGCCCATGGGCTTGAGCTTCTCGGCCGCCTGGTTGAGGTTCTCGGCCACCTCCTGCCAGCCCTTGGCGGTGGTGATCCTGGGGGCGCTGGCCTGGATGATCTGTCTGCTGCCCAAAATCTGATTCAGCTCGGCCGCTTTCTCGAGGTTCTCCGGCAGCAGGTACTTGGCCGAATTATGGGTGCTGAAGCAACGGATCTTCAGATCATCCATGATCTGGCGGAGTTCCTTGGCCAGATCCGTGCCGAAGTCGAAGTAAGTGGCGAAGTACTCGACGCCGTCGTAGCCCATCTGGCCCACGGCGCGCACCGTGCCCTTGATGTCCTTCTTGCACTCCTCGCGCACCGAGTAAAGCTCCAGCGCCACGGGGATCTTCTTCCTGCGCGGGGCCGCCCAGGCGGCGCCCAGCGCCGAAACTCCGGCGCCCAGAAAACCGCGCCGCGTGGTTCCTCGCTCCTTGAAGAGCTCCATGTCGATGACACCTCCCGCAGAAGCCCACTATCTCCGACCGGCCGGCTCGCTGTCAAGCCGCGGCTTCACCCCCGCAGCTCGTCCAGCCGGCGGCCCTCCGCGTCCAGCAGTTGGATGCTCAGGGGCACGCGCCCGGCGGCGTGGGTCGAGCAGCTAAGGCACGGGTCGTAGGCCCGCACCACTGCCGAGACCCGGTTGAGCATGCCCTCCTGAAGGCGCTTGCCGTCCACGAAGCGCCGGGCCGTCTGCTCGACGCTGCGATCCATGGCCAGGTTGTTATGACCCGTGGCCACGATCAGATTCACCCAGCGGATGGCCCCCTTGTCGTCCACCTTGTAGTGGTGGATCAGCACGCCGCGTGGGGCCTCGATCATGCCCACGCCCTCCAGCGCGTTCACGCCCGCGCGGGCGCGCACATGCGTGTCCAGGATAAGCGGATCATTCAGCAGCCTCTCCATGCGCTCCAGCGCATAGAGCGCCTCGATGAGCCGGGCGTAGTGATAGTGGAAGGAGCTCTCGACCACCGGGCCGAAACGCTGGCGGTACTCAGCCAGCTCCGCATCGGCTTCGGGCGTACCGCAGAAGTCGGCCACGTTGAGCCGCGCCAGGGGGCCGACGCGGTAGGTCCCGCTGGGGTAGCCCAGGGGCTTGTAGTAAGGCGCCTTCAGATAAGATGTGGGCGCCGCGGCCTCGCCTATGTACTCCGCGTAGCGGCGCGCGGGAACCTGGTCCGCCGCCACCTTGCCGGCGGCGTCACGGAAGCGCAGCCCCCCTTCGTACAGTTGCAGTCCGCCGCGGGCGTCCACCAGGCCGGCGTACATGGTGGGCTCGTTGCCGAAGTGCTCGATCTCCTCGGGGAAGCGGTCCAGCACGCCCTTAAAAAAGGACAGCGTGCGGCGCGCGATGTCCCGGGCGGCGGGCAGCTCCGCCAGAATCTGATCCCGGGCCTCGGCGGTGAGCGGAGCGTTGACGCCGCCGGGAACGGCCCAGGAAGGATGCACCCGCTCCTTGGCCAGACGCTCGATGACCTGCTGGCCGAACTTGCGCAACGCGATGCCGTCGCGGGCGATCTCGGGGTGCTCCTCGAGCATCCCCAGCAGGTTGCGGCGGGCGATGTCGAAGTCCATGCCCAGCAGCAGGTCGGGCGCCGACAGGTGGAAGAAGCTCAGCGCGTGGGACTGCGTCACCTGCCCGCAGTGCAGCAGCTCCCGCAGCAGCAGGGCCGTCTCGGGCGGCTGCACCGCCATGATGGCGTCGCAGGCCTTCACCGAGGCCAGCAGGTGGCTGACCGGGCAGATGCCGCAGATGCGGGCGGTGATCGAGGGCATCTCGTAGAACGGCCGGCCTTCGCAGAACTTCTCGAAGCCCCGAAGCTGGGTGACGTGCAGGTGCGCCCGCGCCACCCGCCCCGCCTCGTTGAGATGCAGGGTGATCTTGGCGTGCCCTTCGATGCGGGTCACCGGGTCGATGATGATCTTCTTCATCTCCATGCTCCCTCCCGGCTCATCCGAACTTCAGCTTGCCGCTCACCTCCGGCTTGCGGCCCTCCAGCAGGTCGGACACCACCGTCAGGATGGCTCCCGCCGGCGGCGGGCAGCCGGGCACGTGCAGGTCCACCTTGACCACCTCGTGCACCGGCACGGCGTGCTTGAGCAGCGCGGGCACGCCCTCGCTGGGTATGCAGGGCTGCGCCTGCGCGCCCCGCAGGTAGATCTGCTCTACAAGCTGCTTCACCGGAATGGTGTTGCGCATGGCGGGCACGTTGCCGGTCACCGCGCAATCGCCCAGCGAGACCAGGATGCGGCTGCGGCGGCGGATCATCTGGATCTTCTTAAGGTCATCCTGGTTGCCAACCGCGCCCTCGACCAGGGTGACGTCCACGTTGTCGGGGAACTGCTGGGCATCCACTAGCGGGCTGTAGACCAGGTCGGCCTTGCGGGCCACCGCGGCCAGCCCTTCGTCGATGTCCAGCAGCGACATGTGGCAGCCGGAGCAGCCGTCCAGCCAGATGGTGGCCAGCTTGAGCTTGTTCATGAGCGCCCCCGCATAACCGCCAGGCGCGAGATGTGCTCATCGCGCTTGGTCATTTCCTCGACCGCAAAGCCTTTCTCCGCCAGCGCGCCGGTGGGGCAGGCCTGCACGCACTTGCCGCAATCGGTGCAGCCGCGCGACTCCCCCCAGGGCTGATTCAGGTCGCAGGCCACCAGGGATTGTATGCCCCGCGAGACCACCTCCCAGACGTGCGCTCCCTCGACTTCGGCGCACACGCGCACGCAGCGCGTGCACAGGATGCAGCGGTTGTGATCCAGCACGTAGCGGGGGTGCGATACGTCCACCTTCAGCTTGGGGTAGGTGTAGGTGTAGCGCGAGTAAGTCACTCCCAGGTTCTGCGCCAGGGTCTGCAACTCGCAGTGGCCGTTGGAGACGCACACCGAGCAGACGTGATTGCGCTCGCTCAGCAGCAGCTCCACCGCGATGCGCCGGTAGTGCAGCAGCTTGGGCGAGGTGGTGGTGACCGACATGCCGTCCTGCACCGGCGTGGTGCAGGCGGGCAGCAGCCGGGACACCCCCGACACCTCGACCAGGCACACCCGGCAGGCCCCCACCGCGGTGAGGCCCTTCAGGTGACACAACGTGGGAATGAAGCGGTGGTTGGCGCGCGCCACGTCCAGGATGGTCTGCCCTTCAGTGGCGCTCAGCAGCGCGCCGTCGATTCGTACCGAGATCTTCCTCTGCGGCATGGCTCTCACTCCTTCCCCAGGGACCACGCCCCGCCTACCGCTCGCTCCGGACGTCGCATCGCAAGCACCGCTTGGCCTCCTCCAGCGCCTCCGCGGCGCTCAGGCCCACGACCGCCTCCCCGAAGTTCGTCACCCGTTGGGCCGCCGGCAGCTCCTTGACCAGATGCCGGCCGCACGGCGCGGGCTGGGCGGGAACCGCCTGGCCGTGCTCGAATTCGGGCCACAGCCGGTCCATCCGGGAGAGCCCCATCAGGCGGGCGTCGATCAGGCGGGCCGCCTTCTTGCCGTACCCCATGGCGTTGGAGACGTTCGAGGGGCCCGAAATCACGTCGCCGCCCGCGAAGAACTTGTCGCGGCTGGTCTCCATGGTGTAGCGGTCCACCGCGATGGTGCCCGCCTCCTTGATCTTCAGACCCGAGGCCCGGGCGAAATCCAGGTCCACGGTCTCGCCCACCGCCAGGATCACGGTGTCGCACTCGAAGCGCAGGATCTCGTCGGTGGGGATGGGGCGGCGGCGCCCGCTGGCGTCAAACTCGCCCAGGCGGGTCTTCACCAGCTCGATGGCTTTCACCTGGCCGTTGCGGTCGTCCACAATGCGATGCGGCGTCACCAGAAAGACGAAGCCGGCGCCCTCGGCCTGGGCCGCGTCGGTCTCCTCGCGGATGGCGGGCATGTCCTTGCGCTCCCGCCGGTACAACACGGTGACCTGCGAACCCAGGCGCAAGGCGGAGCGCGCCGAGTCGATGGCGGCGTTGCCGCCGCCGATCACGGCCACCTTCTTCCCCAAGGCCGTCTGCTCCCCTTTGGCCACCGCCTCCAGGAACAGCAGCGCCGGAAGGACGCCCTTCAATTCCGCGCCGGGCAGGTACACCCAGGTCTCCTTCCATGTTCCGATGGCGACAAAGACCCCGTCGTGCAGCTCCTCGAGGTCGTCCAGCGTGATGTCGAAGCCGACGCGCGTGTTGAACACGAACTTGACGCCCGCGCGCCGGATCAGCTCGATCTCGCGCCCCACCACGGACGCGGGGAGCCGGTATTGAGGCAGCGCGAAGCGCAGCATTCCGCCCGCCTCCGCCTGGGATTCGTAGACCGTCACCTCGTGGCCCAGCAGCGCCAGGTAGAATGCCGCGGTCAGCCCGGCCGGACCGGCGCCCGCCACCGCCACGCGCATGCCCGTGGGCGCCAGGCGCCGCGCGGCGATCCGGTCGGCGAGCGCATCGAAGCGATCCGACTGGTAGATGGCGTCCGCCAGGAAGCGGTGCACCTCGCGCATGTTCACCGCCGCGTCCATGGTGGTGCGGCGGCAGCGATTTTCGCAGGGATGCTGGCACACCCGCCCGGTGGTGGCGGGCAGCGGGTTGTCCAGCACCACCGACTCGAAGGCCTCCTCCAGGCGTCCCTCCAGGTAGAGCTGGAGGTAGCGCGGAATGTTCATGTGCAACGGGCAACTGTTTTCGCAGGGCGAAACGGCCAGGTCCTCGCACACTCCCGCGCGGCAGCGCCGGGCCCGGACGTGATCTTCGAACTCGTGCCGGAAGTGCCGCATGGTGGTCAGCACGGGATTCGGCGCGGATTGCCCCAGCCCGCACAGCGAGGTGTCGCGGATCATGCGGCCCAGCTCGTCCAGACTCTCCAGTGAGGCCAGCGGGGCACTGCCGTTAGTGAAGGCGTTGAGCATGCGCAGGCCCTTGTCCAGGCCCACCCGGCAGGGCACGCACTTGCCGCACGACTCCGAGTGGGTAAACTCGATGAAGTAGCGGGCCACGTCCACCATGCAATTGTCTTCGTCCATCACCACCATCCCGCCGGAGCCCATGATGGAGCCGAGCTGCGCCAGGCTCTCGTAGTCCACGGGGGTGTCGAACATGTCCTGGGGAATGCAGCCGCCGGAAGGCCCGCCGGTCTGCACGGCCTTCACCTGCCGGCCGTTCAGCCCGCCCTCGCCGATGTCGTAGACGAAGGTCTTCAGCGGCGTACCCAGCGGCATCTCCACGAGGCCGGTGTTCGTAACCTTGCCCACCAGCGAGAACACCTTGGTGCCGGAGCTCTTGGGGCTGCCGGTCTGGGTGAACCAGGCGGGACCCTTCGAGACGATGGGCGCGATGTTGCACCAGGTCTCGACGTTGTTGATGTTGGTGGGCTTGCCGTAGAGGCCCTTCTTAGCCGGATAGGGAGGACGCGGCCAGGGGCGGCCGGCCTTGCCCTCCAGCGAAGCGATCAGCGCGGTTTCTTCGCCACACACAAAAGCGCCCGCGCCCTCGACGAGCTGGATGTTGAAGTCGAACCCGCGGCCCAGGATGTTCTCCCCCAGCAGC
>VFZS01000178.1 GCA_016871095.1 Acidobacteriota bacterium | reverse complement strand
GGACCGGAGCTGCCCGTCTGAGCCGAGAATCGTGGTCCGCCCGCCGAAGGAACCTTATGCAATCACTTCCTTCCTCGCCCTCTTTCTCCTGTCTTCTCACGCAGTTCCCAGAACCCTCCGGTCTCGCCCGTGTCCCCGCGCGCTACCATGGGCCAGCACTACCGTGTATCCGATGCCGTCAAGCTCGCTTCCCCTGGCTGCGCCCCCTATCCCCAGCCTGCTCAGTGGGTTGGGAAAAAATTACGAAACGAAGCCAAACCGGAACCGGGACGCCCGGCCTCTTCGTCCAAGAGTCCCTCACGATGCTATGATCGGGGTTTCAGCTTCGTTCAGGAGCGCGCGTTGAAAGCAGAAATCGGAATCGTCGGCGGCAGCGGGCTGTACTCGATGCCGGGCTTTGAGCTGGAGAAGGAAGTCGCGCTGGAGACGCCCTGGGGCGCGCCGTCGGACGCTTACGTGGTGGGGCAGTTGGCGGGCCGCGAGGTGGCCTTTCTGTCGCGGCACGGCCGGGGGCACCGGCTGTCGCCCTCGGAGCTGAACTACCGCGCCAACATCTACGGGTTCAAGGCCCTGGGCGTGGAACGTATCATCTCGCTGAGCGCCGTGGGTTCGCTCAAGGAGGGGCACCGCCCGCTGGATTTCATCTTGCCCGACCAGTTCGTGGACCGCACCCGCGGGCGCGCCTCGACTTTCTTCGGCGAAGGCCTGGTGGCGCACATCAGCTTCTCCGATCCGGTGTGCCCCCAGTTGAGCGAAGTCGTGTATGCGGCCTGCATAGGCGAAGGCGTGAGCGCCAGGCGCGGCGGAATCTACCTGTGCATGGAAGGCCCGGCCTTTTCCACCAAGGCGGAGTCCAACCTGTACCGCAGTTGGGGTATGGACGTCATCGGCATGACCAACTTGCAGGAGGCCAAGCTGGCCCGCGAGGCCGAGATCTGTTACGTAACCGCGGCCATGGTGACCGACTACGACTGCTGGCACCCGCACCACGACGCGGTCACGGTCAGCGAGATCATCGACCACCTGGTGAAGAACGCCGCGAACGCTGCCAAAGTGGTTGCGCGGGCGGTGGCACAGATGCCCGCCGGCCGCAACTGCCAGTGCGGCTCGGCGCTGGCGCACGCCATCATCACCGACCGCCGCCTCGTGCCCGAGGCGACGCGGAAGAAGCTCGAACTCCTTGTCGGAAAGTATTTCTAGGTGCACAGACGCGGAACTGGCGGAGCAACTGCTCCGCGCCTGCCTGCGGGGCGAAACGTGGTCCCGGGAGGCGGTCCGCGAGCTGGCGGCGCGCGCCGCTGACGATGGGGCGGCCAGCCGGGCGTTGTTCGGCATTCTGGTGGAGGGCCTCTCGGACCGCTTCGAGCCGCGGCTGGCGGATGCCTATGCGGAGTTGTTCTCGGAAGTGATTGCCACGGTCATGCCGGAGTATACGGTCGAGGAACTGCTCTCGCGCTACCGCTGGGTGCGCCGGACGCGGCGTTTCGAGGGCGATGCCAGCCGCATGGAGAAGGTCTGCGTGCTATCCCGCGTCACCCTCGGCTCCGACATAGCCGTGACCAGCCTCATGCTGGACGCCGCCAAGCGCCGCTTCCCGCGAGCGCAGGTCTGCCTGGTGGGTGGCGACAAGAGCTGCGAGTTGTTCGAAGCCGATCCCCGGGTCCGTCCACTGCCGCTGGACTACAGCCGCCGGGAAACACTCCGCACGCGCCTGGCGCTCTCCTTTGGGCTGCACGCCCTGCTGGCGCGGCCCGCCAGCCTGGTGGTTGATCCGGACTCACGGCTGACGCAGCTCGGCCTGACGCCTGTGTGTTCGGCGGATAACTACTACTTCTTCGAGAGCCGCTCCTATGGCTCCGGCAGCGACGCCTCGCTGAAGGAACTGACCCGCCGCTGGCTGGGTGAGACCTTCGACATTCCGGACGCACAGGCTTACATCGCGCCGAGCGAGCAGGCTGCCCCGGGCGGCGAGCCGTACATCGCCGCTAGCCTGGGGGTGGGAGGGAACCTGACCAAGCGCATTGCGGATCCCTTTGAGGAGGAGCTGCTGCGCGCGCTGGCGGCCACGGGCCTGGCGCTGTGGGTGGACACCGGCCCGGGAGGCGACGAGGCGGAGCGCGTCAGGCGGGCGATTGTGCGCTGCGGCGCGCCCGCGGGGCAACTGCGCGCTTTCGAGGGGTCATTCGCCGCCTTTGCCAGCCTCATCGCGCGGAGCCGCCTCTATGTGGGCTACGATTCCGCGGGGCAGCACGCGGCGGCGGCGTGCGGCGTGCCGCTGGTGTGCGTGTTCGCGGGCTTCCCCTGCGCGCGGTTCCTGGCCCGGTGGCGGCCCGGCGGAGCGGGGCCTATCGAGGTCGTGCCCGTGGAGAACCCCGATCCGGCGACGGTGCTGGAGGACACGCTGCGCGCCGTGGGCCGAATACTCAGGCGCTCGGCAAGCTGAAGCTTGCCCCACGTGGCACAGACTTCAGCTTGTGGCCTACGGCGTGGGAGGCTGCTCGGTGGTCTTTTCCGCGGGCAGCGGCGGTGGAGGCTCTTCGTAGGTGACCGTGGCTTCGGCGGCGAACTTGCGGTACATGCGGAACTCGACGTCGTTCTTGGCCAGCAGTCGGCCGTCGCGCATGCGCATGACCGCCTTCAGCGGCAGCATGTACTTGCCACCGGCGATCTCCGCGAAGTCGTAGTCCAGCACGGTGGAGACCTGCTGCAACGGGAAATCGGGCGGCAGCAGCGCCTCCAGGGTGACCCGCACCACGGCCTGGGTGTCGCGCTCGACGTAGATCAGGCCGCGATAGCCCGGAGTGGTTTCCACCGTTCGCTGGTAAGAGACCCGCCAGTGCGAGCGCGGCTGCGCCACCTGGTAGGAGAACACGTGCACCAGGCTGCCGCGCAGCTTGCCCCACCGCTCCCAGCGGAAGCGGGTCTCGGTGGCGGGCTCGAAGATCTCTTTCATCATGCTGCCGAACTCGCCCGTGGACACGGCCCCGCCCAGAGAATCGTAAGACATATCCACGGGGCGATTATTGGCCATCAGCACCCGGTATTCCTCGCGCTGCTCGAAGTAGGTGAGCCTGGCGGTGATGACGTCGTCCTCGCGCCAGAACTCCAAACCGGCGGGGTCGATGTAGCGGCGGGTGACCTGGGTGCACATGAAGTCGGGGAGCTGCTTGGTATAGCTGAGGGCGTAATCGCGCGCCTCCTTGAGTACGCGCTGCTGTTCCTCGGGGCTGGCCGGCGGCATGGGCGCAGGCTCAGGCTTGAGCTCCGGCGGAGGCGGCGCGGGCAGCGACTGCGAAGCGTCCCGCAACTCGCGCAGGGCTTCCACCGTCCGCGGCCCCGCGCCCTCGCCCTGGAGCTGCTCGACGGTGCGGTCATCCAGCCGCTGGGCCATCTTCACGCCGCGCAGGAAGCGGGCCACTTCGCGGTCCTCGTGCTTGAGTTCAACCGAGGAGCGGATGAACTCGACCAGTTGCTGGACGGAAAACCGGGTCTGCGCCGTCGCCAGCAGCGCCACGGCGAGCAGCCAAGCCGCGGTCTTCGTCCGCATATCTCTATTTTCGCGCAATCCGAGCGGCGCCTAGAAGATACCTAGACGCTTCTTGCGGGGCTGGGGTTGCAGGGCCGTCAGGGCTTTGTCGATGGCCTCCAGGGCCAGGGGCGCCATCACGCGGTAGCCGGTGCTGTTGGGGTGCAGGCCGTCGTTGGCGAGCTCGGCCTTGAACATCCCGGAGGCGTCCACGGTGGCCGAGAAGTAGTCCACGTAAGGGTAGTTCCGCTGGCGGCAGAAACCGGCCAGCCAGGCATTGATCTCCCGGATGGTGGCGGGCGGCCGCCGCTTGGACTGCTCGTACTGCGGGTTCTGCTCCTTGTGGTAATCGCTCACCGGGAGCAGGGAAGCGAACAGCGGCCTGATGTTGTGCGCCTCGGCCAAATCCGCGATCATGCTCAGGTTGTTCTTAACGGTCTCGACGGCCACGCCGCGGGCGATGTCGTTGGTTCCGGCCAGCACCAGCAGCAGCGCGGGCCGCAGGTCGATTACGTCGGCCTTCATGCGTCCCAGCATTTCGCCGGTGACCTGGCCGCTGATGCCGCGGTTGACGAAATCGCGCTCCGGGAAGTACTCGTTGAGCCGCCAGCCGTCGGTAATGGAGTCTCCGAGAAAGACCACGCGCGGACGCCCAGGCTGCGGGGGAGGGAGCTTGGTGTTGGCTTCGGCGTAACGCCGCAGGTTGTCGCGGTCGGGCTGGCGCAACTGCGCTTCCTTCTGCTCGAGCAGCGCCTGGAAATGGGCGTCCACGCGGCTCAGCCCCTGGCGCAGCTCGACCAACTGCCGCAGCGTCTCCGGGGAGGGCGCCTGGGGCTTGGGCACCGCGTCGCTCAGCATGGCGTAGGCGCGCAGGTTCGTCAGCAGAGTGTAGGTCAGCGTGGAGTTTTGCCCGGAGAGGGACCGCATAGTGATGACGCTCTGCCGCGCGTTCTCGACCAGCGGGGCCGCCGCGCGGGCCAGCTCGGGAGTGGCCACGGCGGTGGCCTCCATCAGCTCGACCGCCCGGCCGAACAGCTCGAGCGCCTCCTTGTGGGACAGGGGCGCGCGCGCCTGTCCCCACATCGCCGCCGCCCACAGCGCGGCCGCGCCCAGCCTGAGCACCGGTCTCATGATCGCTCCATCTTCTCCAGTTCCAGCGTCACCGTGCCGATGTAGAAGGGCAGCCGGATGCGGACCTGCACGGGCAGCCGGCGCTCGTCGTCGGTGAGCCAGACGAACATCCGTCCCTTGCGCCGGTACAGCACGTCGTTGAACAGGAAAGCCTCGTAGCGGACGGTCTGGAAGGAGCCCGCCCGGGTCTTCACCTTCTCCTGTTGCTGCGCCTCGATCCGCGCCTGGACGCTCTTCTTGCCGTCGCTGATGGGCAGCTCCAGCGATTTCCCCAGCTCGGTGGGCATCCCGCGCAGCCGGTACAGTCCCCCGATCACGTCGTGCACGCAGGCCGGGATGTCGATCTCGCGGGAGCCGGCGATGCGGTCTCGGACCAGGTCGAGTTCCAGGTAACTGGCCTTGCCGCGCTCGCGGTCGTAAGTCACCGTAGTTTCGCGCCTACGGCCTCCCTCCTGCGCGTGCATCAAGGAGCTGCGTGCACAGAGCTGCCCGTCCAGCGCCACGGTGTAACGGTTGTCCACTTTGTAGAGCCGTGATACCAGCCCCACGGATTGCAACAGCAGGGTGGCCTCCCAGCCCGCGCCATGGCCCGCCGGGGAAGGACTCCAGGATAGCTTCGCATTGCCGGCGTGGATAAGGCGCCACTCGACGTGGTAGTGAAGCACCTCCGCGCGAGGCGCCGCAACCGGCGGCACGGCGGGTTCCTGGTGCGACGACTGCGCGCAGACGAAGGCCACCGCGCCCACAACCATCACCACCGCCGGCCGGACGCGCAAGAAAGCCAGCATGAACCCACCAGTGTCGCCGATTGGCGCGATGGGCCGCAAGCCGCGCGCCGCCTTCAGTCCAGCCGGTAAAGCCGCGCACTGCGCACGTGGGCCAGTTGAGTGAGGCCCCAGCGGGAGCGAACTCAGGTCCCGGTCTGTGGCCGATCGGTCCCGCACCCTGGCAACTCGACCGGCGATCGGGTACACTGAAATGCGTTGCCAACGGTTCTTCGGCTCGGGCCTTATCGGTTCTGGTTCTACTCGGCGGACCGGGACGAACCTCCGCACGTACACGTGGAACGCGAAGGCTTTGCCGCCAAGTTCTGGCTCGAACCGGTCCGCCTGGAAAGGAGCCGCGGTTTCAACCGGGTGGAGCTTCGACGGATCGAAGGACTGGTCGCGGACCGGGCAGCCTTCTTGCTGGAGGGATGGCATGCGTACTTCGGTGGCTGAACTCAGCGAAGCGACGGCTCACAGCGTCAGCGTGAGCGAGGATGCTCTGGCGGTAGATCTTGCCGACGGAAGAACGGTTACGGTCCCCGTGGCTTGGTTCCCGCGTCTGGCGCATGGGACTTCAGCGGAACGGGCGAACTGGCGTCTGATCGGAGGCGGAGAGGGGATCCACTGGCCGGATTTGGACGAAGACATCAGCGTAGGTAGTCTCTTGGCCGGGCGGCGGTCCGGCGAGACTCAGGAGTCTCTTCGACGGTGGCTCGAAGGCCGGAGGTTGTCAACGAGCTCTCGATCCAGCACGCCTGAAGAGGAGGGCCGGTAGCGCTGCGCGGCCGGCTGCTCTCGGTCTTCAGTCCAGCCGGTACAGCCGCGCCCCGCGCACGTGGGCCAGTTCAGCGATGCCCCAGCGCCGGCGCTGCTTCCAGAATTCCTCCGCCACGATGTCGGACTCGTATAGCAGCAGGTAGTCCACGCCGCGGGCTTTCACTTCCTCGACGGCCGCCCGCCGCAGCCGGTCCGGACGCCGCCGCTCGGTGATCACGGCCTGGGTGGCGAGCGTCTTCCATACTCCAGGCGCGGTCTCCGCCTCCACCTGGAGGCGAACCGGGCCCTGGTCCGGAGTGCATTCCAGCTTCACTGCGTCCACCACCTGCGGCGCGCCGAAACTCAGCTCCAGGTACATCCCGGGGAACATGGACTGCCAGCTTCGCCAGCGGGTCACCAGGGTGTTATCGAAGGCCAGTGGCACGTCCCAGGGATTGGGATGCGCGCGCAACCGCCAGGCAGGCTTGCGCTCGAGTTCCGCCTCACCGTGGAACACGCGGAACTCGCGCACGTGCCATTCTCCGGGCGCGGAGCTCGCGGTCTGAAGCACCCGCAGCTTGCGCACGGCCTGCGGCGGAAAACTGAAGCGCCACGCCCTCACGGGCTGCTCGTCCATGAGCCGTGGCGCCAGCAGGATGTCGTGGAGCAGGTTGCCCAAGCCGGACTCGTAGGTAAGCAGCAACTCGCGGGAAGTGTAAGCGTTGGGGGTCTGGTTGAAAACCAGCACCTGGCCGTAGGGCGGGACGTGTTCTTCGATGGTCCGAGCCAGCGTGTAGCGCGGCTGCCGTTCCGCCAGGAAGCGCTCCTCGGGGGTGCGCCGGAGTGCCGCTTCCCAGGGGATGTCTTTCACGCGCCAAGCGTAGTGGCCGCAGTAGGAGCGGGACACGGAGGGCCACGACGCCACCGCGTGCGCCAGCACCAGCGCGGGCGCCATCCAGCGCCACGCGGCCAGGCCCATGGCCAGGCTGACAAACGGCAGGGCCGGGAGCAGGAATCGCGTGCCCACGTTGGCGGGGTAGGTCAGCGCGAACACCAGAGCCGCCAGAAGCAACTGGCGGCCCTCCCGGCGGCGCAGCGCCAACAGCCCCAGCGGCGCCAGCAAGAACGCCGGCCCCAGAAATCCGTTCAGCACCTCGCCGCGCACGGTGGCTTCCAGGGGGACCGCCCAGTAGCTACTCAGCCCCGCATAGTGGCGCATCTGGCGCGCGTACTCCTGCTCGAAGGAAACGCGGACATGCGGATTCGGGAAGACCTGGTTCAGGAACGGCGACACCGGGTTGCCCAGCCAGATCCAGTTCTTGGCCATCCAGGGCGCGATCATCAACAGTGCGCAAGCGCCGGTGAGGGCCAGCGGTCGCACCAGCGGCCGGCGATTGCGCCACAGCGTCCAGCCCACGCGGCCCAGCGCGTAAGGCACAGCGAGCAGCGCAGTGTACTTGAGGGCATAACCGAAGCCCGCCAGCAGCCCCGCCGCCGCCAGCCATCCCGGCCGCGGGTCCTTCTCCCAGATCTCCAGCAGGTAGAAGAGCGTAAACAGCACGCAGGCCACGGCCACGTCGTTGTAGGCGCTGATGCCATCGACGCCCGCCAGCGGGCTGGCGTAGACCAGCAGCGCGCCCACCGCGCCGGCCCGCGCATGTCCGATCCGCCGCCCGTATGCCAGCATGGCCAGGGGCAGCGCCAGCAGGAAGGCGAAATGCACCAGCGCCGCCGCGGAGTGCTTCCCGAAGGCGAAGGCGAACAGGAACAGCATCTCCATGCCCTGCGAGAGGTTGGCGTACATGCTGGTGGTGATGCGCGTGAAGCCGTGCTCGCGCAGGTAGCGCGCCACCAGGCCCAGATGATAGGTGCTGCCGTCGGGGCTGACCTCCGGCGCCAGGGCGTTGAAGAAATAGAGCACCGTGAAGGCCCCGAAGACCACTCCGAACACGACCTTCCACGGACGCGACAGGCGCGGCGGCAGTGTCTCCGGAGATTGGGTCGAGCGGCGGCCCCAGCGCAGCGCAGCCAGTATCACTAGCACGCCGGCTGCCAGGAAGACGCTGCGCCGCGCCAGCCGCGCGGCGGCCAGCGCAAACACCACCGCGCTCCAGCACGCCGCGCCAGCGACGAAGGCGAACAGCCAGGCCTCGCCGTGATGGAACCGCACACGCATGACGCGCAACAGCAGTTTGCCCGCCGCCACGCACGCGGCGACGGTGAAGGCGGCGGCAAGCAGGATGGTCAGCGCCGGCGGCATCACCTTACGAATCCTATGCGCGACAGGATGAATCCCAGCCGCGCGCCGTCCTCAGGCGCCACCCAGTGCCTGTCGGCCTCCGCCGTCACCATCGTGAAGTCGTCCGTTCGCAGCCATTCGGACGTGACGGCCTTCTCGAAGCGATACGGCCCCGGCTTCGGACAGCGCTGCCGGCCCAGCAGCCGGCCGTTGACGGAGAAAGAGACCGTGACCGGCCCAGTCTGCTTGAACGTGTTCTCAGCGATGACGAACTCCACCACCAGCCTCTGACGCTCGACCGACTCCACCCAGAAGCGCAGCTCCGGCCGCTGGAAGGTCCAGCGCCACGGGCTTCCGTCACCTCCCGGGCTGACGTCGCGGACGATGTGGGCGTCGGCGTCCACATCGCTCATGCTCACGAAGCTGCCCACCGGCCTGGGTTCCACGCCCGGCGGCTGGCGCCGCTGGAGCGGTGGGGCATAGCTCTCCGGCGCAGGCGCGCCGCAGGAGAAAAGCAGCAGCAAGATCAGGCCCAGGGGATAAAGCGCTTTGTGTGCCACTGCCGGAAGGGCCAGTGTATCGTATCTGCTGCGTCGGCTGCCGGCGCGGGCTTGAACCGCCGGAGCGCGCGGTGTAGAATCCTCTAGACCGAGGCGGTTCAGGAGGCAAATTCTGGTTCTA
>VFZS01000177.1 GCA_016871095.1 Acidobacteriota bacterium | reverse complement strand
GCAGCCCGGAGAGCGCGACCAGCGCGCCTCCCGCGGAGCCGGCTGCTTGTCCGGCAGCGTTACGAGGGGGTGGAACTCCCCGCCAGCTTCGAAATCCGTGGCCATCGAGGCGGCGCAAGCTTGCGCAGCTTCGAGAAACTCGCGCTCCCCGGTGGCTCGCCACAACGACACCAGGCCCCGCACGATGATCCCCAGATCGAAGAAGAACGCCTGGGGGCGGTTGCCATCGACGGCGTATTCAAAGGGTACGGTGGCGGAGACGGGATCCCAGGCCTGCCGCGCCAAAAAGCGCCCGGCCCGGCGCGCGGCTTCGAGGTAGTCCGGCCGGCCGGTGAGCCGGTGCAGCCACACCAGGGTGCTGGCCGCGTAGCCGGTGATCTCCGTGGAAATGCGCGCGTTAGCGCCGGCGTCGGACCGGAAGTAGCGGGCCACCCCGCCGCTGGGTTCCTGGATGCCCGAGCGGAGAAACCATTCTCCCGCGCGGTCCATCCAACTGCTTGAGACAGACTGCAATGGTGGTGTGCTCCTCGAATGTCAAAGACCCTATAGTATCGCACGCCCTTGATCCGTCCATAACGAGCGGCTGATCACGGCGCGGCTGCGCCGCAAGGCAGAAGGCAACAGGCAAATGGCAAGAGGCAGACCAGGGGCTTCAGTTGAAGGCCTATTGGAAGCGGCCGTCCTCAGCGTCCCACCCCGCCCCAGCCCGCCCGGCTCCCCGGCTGCGGACGGATTAAGGGCACGCCGCCGGCCTGGCTTTGCTCCCCCGTCTCCCTGCTATACTGAAAACTTCGCCGTATCCGTTCAAACCATGACGCGTCTGGCACTGTTGTTCTGCGCCGCTTCCCTGGGGCTGGCCTCCGACTTCGCCACCGGCCAGGCCGCCCGGCTGGTGATCGGCCAGAAGACTTTCACTTCCCAGAGTCCAGAGTCCTCCGAGCGGACCCTGGGCGCGGTGGGTGGGCTGGCGTATGCCAACGACATGCTGGTGGTGACCGACTCGAACCGTGCCGGCGCCTCCCCGGTCAACCACCGGGTTCTGATCTTCCGCAATCTGTCGCACCAGTTGCCTGCCCCCACTGACGAGCTGCCTCTCGGGGAGCGCTGCCCGGTGTGCACCGGAGCGGCCGACGTGGTGGTGGGACAGGCCGATTTCACTCAGTTTGACCCCGGCCTGAGCCAGACCGGGCTGCGCCAGCCCACCGCCGTGGCGATTGACGGCCAGCGCCTCATCGTCGCCGACACCGACAACAACCGCGTGTTGATCTGGAACTCCATCCCCGCGGCGCACGGCGCCCCGGCCGACGTGGTGGTGGGGCAGCCGGACTTCAAGTCCAACGGCGTCAATGCCGGAACCGGCGATCCCCGGGTTCCCGGGCAAAAGACCCTGCGGGGACCGCAAGGGGTGTGGGTCCAGCACGGCAAGCTCTTCGTTGCCGATACCCAGAACCACCGCGTGCTGATCTGGAACCGCGTGCCCACCTCCAACTTCGAGCCTGCTGACATCGTCCTGGGGCAGCCCAACTTCTCCACCGCCGTCGAGCCGGACCTCACCAGGGCCACCCTCGAGGCCAAGGCGACTTCACTGCTTAATCCGGTGGCGGTGAGCTCGGACGGGATTCGGTTGTACGTCAGCGACCTGGGCCACAACCGGGTGCTGATCTGGAACGCCATTCCCACGCAGAACCAGCAGGCCGCCGACATCGCCATCGGGCAGCCCGATCTGACCAGCGCCGTGGCCAACTACTCCTCGAAGCTGTGCCCCTCCAAGGGCAAGGACGCCCAGGGCAACGACCTCTACCCGGCGCTGTGCGCGGCCACGCTGGACTTCCCGCGCTTCGCGCTCTCCGACGGCAAGCGGCTCTTCATCGCCGACGGCGGCAACGACCGCATCCTCATCTTCAACAGCATCCCCACGCGCACCGGCGCCGCCGCCGACATCATCCTGGGCCAGATCAGCGGCGACTCCAACACCACCACCGAGAGCGGCAATCCCCTGGGCCTGTCCAGCTCCGACTCGGTGCGCACGCCCATGTCGCTGGCCTGGGACGGGCAGAACCTATACGTCAGCGATCCCTTCAACCGCCGCATCCTGGTGTTCACCGTGGGAAGCCCCGTGCTACCTTACACCGCGGTGCGAAACTCCGCCAGCTTCGACGTTTTCGCCATCGGCTTGATCACCTTCTCGGGCGCTCTCAGCGAGAACGACGAAGTCACCATCACCATCCAGGAGACGCGCGAGTACAAGTACAAGGTCACCAAGGCCGACAGCTTCCTCACGGTGATCCGGGGCCTGGTGGAGAAGATCAACGCGGGCGCGGGCGACCCGGATGTGCTGGCCACTCCCAACCTGGTGTTCGACAGCATTCTGCTCACCGCCCGCGTCTCCGGTGAAGCGGGCAACTCGATCGCATTCGCGGTGAAAACCTCGACCAACGCCACCATCATGGCCACCACCAGCGGGGCCACTCTCTCCGGCGGACAGGATGCCGCCAAGATCGCGCCCGGCACCCTGATCGCCCTGGTAGGCGAGAACCTCAGCGACGGAGAAGCAGCCGCTCCCGACGGCGCCGACCCGCTGCCCACCGAGCTGGCCGGCGTGCAGGTCTACTTTGACGGCATGCGCGCGCCGCTCGTGAGCGTCACTCCCACCCAGATCACCGCCCAGGTGCCCTGGGAGGTCAATGACACCAACAGCATCAACGCGTACGTGCGCACCAAGCGTCGCGACGGCCGCGTCAGTGTCAGCACCGCGGTGGGCGTGCCCATCATCGGGGCTAACCCCGGCATCTTCGCGCACCCCGGCGCCGACCCCCGCGTGGGCATCGTGCTGCACGGCAGCAGCCACGCCAGCGGCACGGTGTCGGTGGACGGCAGCGCCCAGGCCGGCGACGTCGCCACCGTGGTCATCGACAACCGCGAGTACTCCTACACCGTCAAGGAAGGCGACACGCTGGAGAGCATACGCGACGCCCTGATCGCGCTGCTCAATCAGGATCCAGCGGTCAGCGCCTTCGCGGCCGGCCAGCACACCCGCATCCGGTTGCGCGCCCGCATCGCCGGGCCCGAAGGCAACGGCATCCCTTACACCGCGAAGTCCGTCGAGGGCGCCCAGGTCATCATGACCCCCATGGGCCAGGAGCTGTGTTGCGCGAACATCGCCTACAGCCTGGTAACCGACGCCAATCCCGCGACGCCGGGTGAGACCATCATTGTCTACGCCACCGGGCTGGGCATCGTCAAGCCGGACCAGGCCAAGTTCAGTCTCGCCACCGGCTTCGCTTACAAGGGACCGGAGATGAACGAGCCGATCGAGTTCGTCGCCTCGCTGGCCGGAGGCAAGACCGCCAATGTCCTCTTCTCCGGCGCCAGGCGCGGCCAGACCGGCATCTACGAGGTCCACCTGGAACTCAATACGGACCTGCCCACCAACCCCTTCACCCAGGTCTGGATCGCCCAGGACGTCTACGTCAGCAACATCGTCACTTTCCCGCTGGTGAACCCCAAGCCGCCGGAATCGCCATGACCCTCTCCCGCCGGGAGTTCGTCGCCGCCGCGGTGGCTCTCCAGCCGCCGGCGCGCCGGCCCAACGTTCTGGTATTCATGACCGATCAGGAGTCGGCCCTGTTGCCCGGTCCTGTTCAGCTCCCCAACCGCGCCCGCCTGGAACCTGGCGCGGTGAAGTTCACCTCCGCTTTCTGCAACACGCCGCAGTGCTCGGCGGCGCGGTCGTCCTTGCTGACCGGCCTGGAGCCGCACCAGACCGGCGTGCTCACCAACGTGGATGGCTCCTCGCTGGGCAAGCCGCTCGATTCCAAGCTTCCCACCGTGGGCAGCGTCTTCCAGGCCGCTGGTTACTCGACCGGCTACTTCGGGAAGTGGCACCTGGGCGGCGAGAGCGAGGGCCTGGCCCGCTTCGGTTTCGCTACGCATCACCCTCACCGTAAGGACGAGGAAGACGCGCTTCAGGCCGCCGAGTGGATCCGCGGCCAGCGCGGGCCCTGGCTGGCCTGGGTCTCCATCATCAACCCCCACGACATCTACCAACTGCCCAAACTCCTCTCCGAGGTCCAGCCGCGAACCGGCGTCCTTCCTCCGCGCACTGGCCTGGACGACCTGAAGGGCAGACCCTCCGAGCAACGCGAATACGTGGACAAGGATCAGGGGCGCGCCACCCGCGAATATACGCCCGAGGATTGGGTGCGCTACCGCACTTACTACTGCGAGCTGGTCGAGGCTGCCGACCGCTGCCTGGGCACGGTGCTGGACGCCTTGCCGGGCCTGGACTCCACCGTCGTGGTTTACACCAGCGACCACGGCGATGCCTTGGGCGAGCACGGGCTGCCCTTCAAGGGGCCGTTCATGTACGAGGAGCTGATATCGATCCCTCTGTGGATCTGCGCCCCAGGCGCGCCGCTGGGCAAAGCGCCTCGCACCGACCTGGTCACCCAGGCCGATCTGGCGCCCACCCTGGCATCGCTCGCCGGGCTTACCTGGCCGCGGGAGGTTTCCGGCGTGGACCTCACCAGGCAGCCCAACGACCGCACCGCGGTGTTCCTGGAGTATTACGCCAAGCAGAAGTGGGTGAACCCCATCCGCACCATCCGTACCCGGCGCTGGAAACTGAACTGGTACGACCGCGGCAACAAAGAGCTTTACGACCTGGCCACCGACCCTTACGAGACCCGCAACCGCGCCGGCGACGCCGAGCTGAAGACGGTGCAAGCGGATCTGGAGAAGCGCCTCACCGCCTGGCGCAAGCCGCTGCTGGCGCCCCAGCCGAAGTAGGGCGCGGGACCGGCCTGCTTGCGGGCTCGTCCGTCTTGTGACACACTATGAAAGGAAGTGACACAACGCAGTCCTCTGTGGGTTCAGGCATGACGACGCTCACGATCCGCCAGATGCGCGCCGCACTGAGCCACCTCGACGAAATCGTTGGGCAGGAGGGCGAAATCGTTGTGACGCGGCGCGGCCGGCCGCTGGCCCGCGTGCTGCCGGTGCGAGCGGACCGCAGGCTTCCTTCCCACGCGGCTCTGCGCGCCCGCATGCCGCGGCTCAAGGTCCCCAGCGAGACATTAGTGCGCCGGGACCGGGACGCCCGCTGATGCGCGGCCCCTATCTGGACACCAGCGCCCTGGCCAAGTGGTATCTCAACGAAGCTCGCTCCGAGGAATTCGAGGCGTTTCTCAGGCAGCAGAGCGACGCGGCGATCAGTCGCTTGACCGTGCTCGAGTTCCGCTGCCTCCTGGCGCGGCGCCGCCGGTCGAGGGAGCTCTCCGACCGCCTGGAGAAACAGGTGTGGTCCACCTTCGAGGCGGACCTCCGGGCCGGCCATCTTGCGGTTCATCCCCTGGAAGACGCCCACGTGTTGTTGGCCATCGATCTGCTGGCCCGGCTGCGAGCACATCCACTGCGCACCCTGGACGCGCTTCACCTCGCCGTCGCGCTCGGCGCCGGTTGCACCGCCATCGCCACCGCTGACCGCGTCCTGGCGGGCGCCGCCACGGCCCTCGGGCTTGAAGCGGTCCCATTCTACTGAGGCGCCGGCAGCGCCATGCGGCGCAGCAGATCGTCATAGCGGGGATCGGAGCGGAGCGGATCGAAGCATGGAGCGGCAGCCAGCCAGAACAGCCGGCCGTCGCGCTCCGCGTAACACCTCTCCAGCGACTCGAAGGCCCGATCGAGATCGCCGAGGCCGGCGTACGGCAAGGCAAAGCAGAACTCGGGCACGTAACCCCGCTCGCGCAGGTCCCGGAGCTCGGCCAGCGCGGCCTGGGCGGCGCGGCTCTGTCCCGCTCGTCCATAGGCATGGCCCAGGTACGCCAGCGAAAAGGCATCGCGTGAAGTGGCTGCCGCTTTCTCGAAGGCCGCGACCGCTTCCGCGTACCTGGACTCGCCGAGGTAGACCCAGCCCAGACCGTAGTAAGCGTGGAGCGCGCCGGGGTAGAGTTCGAGCGTCCTCCGCGCCTGATCAGCCGCCTGCTGGTACTCGCCAGCAAACATAAGGAGATACGCCACGGAGAAGCTGGTGGTCAGCGACAGCGGATCCAGCTCCAGCGCCAGTTTGGCCTCCTCCAGGGCGCCGCGGCCATCCCCCCGAATGATGAGCAGAAACATGGCCAGCCAGAAGTGCGCCTGTTCGCTCGAAGGGTTCAATTCGAGGCCGCGCCGGATCTCCCGCTCGCAGGCGGGCAGATCCCAGTCGAGCATCCACTGGGTCAGCCCGAGGGCCACGTGGCCTTCGCTTAGGGAGTCCTCGAGTTCCACAGCCTTCAAGGCCGCCGCTTTGGCCCGCGGGTAGGCCTGCTGGATCGGGAGGTGTCCCCAATACCCGAGTACGCACAAACACACGGCTAGCAGCGCGTAGGCCGGAGCATAGTTGGGGTCCTTCTCGATTGCCTCGGCGAGATATTGGAGTCCTTTCTCAACTCCCTCCTGCGTCCACCTGGCGCCGTGATGCCGGGCCTTCAGGTACGCCACATGGGCCTCCGAGTTGACCCGGGGCGCGCAGGACAGCCTGGCCAGGTCCAGCGGCGTCAGCGCGGCGTGAACCGCCTCGGCGATGGCGCGCGCCACCTGGGCTTGCACCGCGAGAATGTCACCCAGGTCGCACTCGTAGCTTTGGGCCCACAGGTGCTGTTCCGGCTCCACCTGGATGAGCTGCGCCGTGATTCGAACTCGCCTCCCGGCCAGCAAGGCAGAGCCTTCCACGACCGTGTCCACCTTCAGCTCCCTGGCGATTTCCGCCAGGCTTTGGCCGCAGCCTTTGAATCTCAACACAGACTGCCGCGAGATTACCCGCAGTCCGGCGATCCTGCCCAGCTCGGTGATCACCGCGTCGGCCATCCCGTCGGCAAAGTAGTCCTCTTCTGGATCGCAGCTCAGGTTATCGAAGGGCAGGACCGCCAGCCGCGGCGGCTCCGGCGGGCCGGAAGCGACCGGCGCGATCAGGCGGTAGCCGCGCTTCGAGATGGTCTCGATCAGCCGGAGACGCCCTGGACCTTCCCCCAACAGCCGCCGTAACTCGGCGACATTGCTGGTCAGGGTGGATTCGCTCACAAACCGGCTCTGCCAGACTTGGTCCAGGATCCTCTCCTTGGTCACCACTTGCCCGGCGTTCTCGGCCAGCAACACCAGCAGGTCCATCAGCATGGGCCGCAGATGATGCTCCTCGGCGCCTTTGCTGATCCGGCAGTTCCCCGGGCTTACACTCCACCCGCCAACAGAGAAGGTCCCGCCCAACCGCCTGGGAGTACTGGACTCCACCCTGAGGTCATTATAGTGGGAAGCCCACGGCGGTGGAGCCCAGCCCTCGGAGCCGCCAGGCCGTTACTGGGGCAGCACCTTCAGGATGCCGACCCACGGAGCCGTGCCTCCCGGATACAGCTCGTCGAAGGTCATCCGCAGTCCCTCGAGCTTGCCCCCGTATCCGTAGGCGTTCCCGCTTAAGTATCCGGCGTGGATAGCGTAGTCCAGAACCCCGCTCCAGGACCCTTCAAACTTGCCGCCCATCTCGGGGACCGCCCACTCAAAGGTGCCCCAGCAGAAGCCGTAGTACTTGTCGTCCAAGTTGCATTGGGTGACGGCAGTGAACTTGCCTCGAAAGATGGCGGCCGCCGTGCCGGTGAGGTCCTGATAGGCGCCCTCTTGAATCAGGTTCCGGATGAGAATCTTCGTGGTGCCCGGGCTGCACATCGGGGCGGCCAGGCCCGTCGGTTGGCCGCCCTCACAGATGAGTATTCCGGGATTCACGATCTGTGAGGTCGGTTTCCCGCTCGCCACGAGAACCTTGGACGCCGCCGCCGGGCCGTCCGCGTCCAATGCCAGCACGGCCGCAACCAGCAGGAGAACTACGAGCGATACTTGACGTAACATGTGTGTTCACCTCCAGCCCCATGATCGCCGGAGTGGGCGCCCGGAGTCCTTGCGAAAACCCTGGATTTTTCCTGGATCCTCGCTGGGCAGATCGGCTGGAGGGACAGACGGAAGCGTCCCCGGCTTCGGCGTGGGGAACGTTCCGTCTGTCCCCGTCCTGACTCAGATGAAGGCCACCGAGCCGTCGGCGCGGTAGTCGAAGCCGCGGCGCCAGGGCTTGGGCGGATAGTGCTTGAAGGCTTCCTCGTTCAGCTCGATGCCGAAACCCGGCTGGTTGGGCACGGGGATGTAGCCGTCCTTCACCATCAGCGGCTCCTTCAGCATGTCTTTGCGCGCGCCGGCGTCGTCGGGGTGGTACTCCAGGATGAAGAAGTTGGGCGTCGAGGCGGCGAAGTGGACATTGACCGTGGTGGCCACAGGTCCCATGGGATTGTGCGGGGCCACCACCACGTAATGCGCCTCGGCCATGGCGGCGATCTTCTTCATCTCCAGCAGGCCGCCGCACACGCACACGTCGGGCTGGACGATGTCCAGAGCCTGCGCCGCCAGAAGGTCGCGGAACTCGTACTTGGTGTAGTTGCACTCGCCGCTGGCCAGCGGGATGTTGACGTGCTCTGAGAGCTTGCGCATCACCTCCACGTTCTCCGGGCGGATCGGCTCCTCCAGCCACATGGGGTTGTAAGGCTCAATGGCGCGGGCCACGCGGATGGCGCGGGAGACCTCGAAGAACTTGGCGTGGATATCGACACCGATGTCCACGTCCGGCCCCAGCGCCTCGCGCACCGCGCGCACGCGCTCGCCGGCCGCGCGGGTGACGGCATTGTAGGGCAGCGCGTTGCCGCGCGGCGGGTGCGGCGACATCTTCACCGCGGTGTAGCCGTACTTGCCGACCAGCTTCCTGGCGTTCTCTGCCGCCTCCTGGGGCGTGCTCCCGCCGATGCTCTGGTAGACGCGGATCTTCTCGCGGCACTTGCCGCCGAGCAGCATGTACACGGGCAGCCCCGCGGCCTTGCCCGCGATGTCCCACAGCGCGTGCTCGATGCCGCTCATGGCCGCCAGCACCACCAGCCCGCCGGGAAAGCGGGTGAAGTTGTACATGGTGGCCCACAGGTGCTCGATGTGGCGCGGCTCCTGGCCCACCAACCAGCGCTTGAAGTCGTTGATGGCGGCCACGGTGGCCTCGTCCGGCCCGCATGAATAGGCTTCGCCGATGCCGTGGATGCCCTGGTCGGTTTCGACCTTGACGAACACCCAGTTG
>VFZS01000176.1 GCA_016871095.1 Acidobacteriota bacterium | reverse complement strand
GGTGGTGCTGCACTTCCTGAGGCAGGCGCTGGGCGCGCAATCCACGCCCTCCAACCAGGTGCTGGTCGGGCTGGCGCTCTTCCTCACGCTGCTGCTCATGCAGCCGGTGGCCACCGAGGTCTACACACAGGGCTGGGCCCCAGTGGAGCGCGGCGAAGTCACGCTGGCCCAGGGCTTCGAGAACGGCTCCAAGCCCCTGAAGACGTTCCTGATCCGCTTCGCCCGCGAAAAGGACGTCCGCCTGTTCCTGGAAGTCGCCAAAGCGCCCGCGCCCCGCTCTCCGGCTGACCTGGAGCTGCGTGTCCTGGTTCCCGCCTATATCCTCTCCGAGCTCAAGGCGGGCTTCCAGATCGGCGCGGTGCTGTTCTTGCCCTTCCTGGTAATCGACCTGGTGGTGGCCTCGGTCACTCTTTCCATCGGCATGATTCAGTTGCCGCCGGTGATGTTGTCGGCGCCTTTCAAGATCCTGCTGTTCGTGCTGGTGGACGGCTGGAACCTGGTGGTGGGTTCGCTCATGAAGAGCTTCTATTGAGGGACCAGGAAGCACGCCCATGACCCCGGAAATGGCGGTGGAAACCATTCGGCAGGCCCTGATGGTGGCCTTCTGGCTGAGCGCGCCCTTGCTGGTGGTGGGCTTCGCGGTGGGCGTGGTCGTCAGCCTGGTGCAGGTGGTGACCTCGATGCAGGATGCCGCGTTCAGCACGATCCCGCGGCTGGCCGCCTTCCTGGCGGCCTTCCTGCTCTCGCTGCCGTGGATGCTGAAGAAGGCCATGGCCTACGCCACCGTGCTGTTCGGCGACTTGGGGCGCTATGCACGCTGAACTCACCGTGCCCCTGGGCGCCCTGTGGGGATTCCTGCTGGTGCTGGCTCGTGTCAGCGGCGCGCTGGTGTTTGTGCCCCTGCCGGGTGTGCGCAGCGGCCTGGAGCCGGCCCGCGTGGCGCTGGCGCTGGGTTTCACGGCGGCGCTGTATCCGCTGTGGCCCCGCACTGTGGCGGCCCACCCCAGCATCGGGCAACTGGCGGTGTGGCTGGCGGCCGAGGCCGCCTTCGGACTCAGCGTGGGCCTGGCGGTGGCCTTCCTGACCGAGACCCTGCTGGTGGCCAGCCACCTGATCGGGCTCCAGGCGGGCTACTCCTACGCCGCCATGGTGGACCCCAACACCCAGGCGGACAGCAACGTGTTGCAGGTGCTGACCCACCTCATGGCCGGCCTGCTGTTCTTCACCTTCGGGCTGGACCGGCAGGTGCTTCGCGTGTTTGCTTCGAGCCTGGAAGTCTTTCCGCCGGGGGCGTTCACCCCGCGGCTGTCGTCGGCCGAGAGCCTGCTGGGACTGGGCGCCGGGATGTTCTCGACCGGGCTGCGGCTGGCCCTCCCGGTGATGGCCCTGCTGGCGGTGGTGGATATAACCCTGGCCCTGCTGGGCCGGGTGCACGCCCAAATGCAGTTGCTGATGCTGGCCTTCCCCGTGAAGATGCTGGCCGGGCTGGTGCTGCTGTCGATGGTGCTGGCCGCCGCGGTGCCCTTGTTCCGCGGCGCCGCCGAACGGACCATGACCACGCTGGCGGGCGCCCTGGCGCGCGGGGCGGGAATGTGAGCGACAGGTGCTGAGCCGTGGCGGACCGTGGACAACGAACCGAGAAACCCACGCCGCGCCGCATCGACAAGGCGCGACGGGAAGGCCGCTTCGCGGTCAGCCGCGAACTGGTGAGCTCGCTTCAGTTTCTGGCCGTGGTCATCCTGCTGGCGGGCCTGGGCGGAGAGTGGTTCGCCCAGTTGCGCGGCGGCACGCGCCTGGGGCTGGCGCAGGCGTTCCGCCGCGAGCTCGAGGCGGGAGACGTGCTGGTGCTGGCGCGCCAGATCCTCTATCGCAACTTCGCGCCGCTGGCCCTGGGCGGCGCCATCCTGTTGGGGATTACCCTGGCGGCCCAACTGGGCGCCACCCGGATGGGCCTGGCCACCAAGCGGCTGACGCCGGATTTCAAGCGCCTGGATCCGATCCGCCGCCTGCGCGAGCTGCCCCGCCAGAACCTGGCCCTGCTCCGCCAAGCCGTGCTGCTGTTGCCCCTGTTCGCGCTGGCGGTGTGGCAGGTGGCCAGGGACAACCTGGGCAGCCTGCTGACGTTGCCGTTCCAGAGCGTGGCCCCGGGCTTGCGCCAGGTGGCCCAATCCATCCAGGGCCTGCTGTGGAAGGCCGCCGTGGTGTTTCTGGCGCTGGGCATCCTCGATTATTGGCGGCAGCGGCGTCGATACATGCGCGACCTGTCCATGAGCAAGCAGGAAGTCCGCGAGGAAATCAAGGAGACCGAGGGCAATCCCCAAGTCCGTGCGCGCATACGCCGGCTGCGGCGCGACCTGCTGCGCCGCCAAATGATGCGGGAAGTGCCCAAAGCCACCGCCGTGGTGGTCAACCCCACGCACTACGCCGTGGCCCTGCGCTACCACGTGGATACCATGGCCGCACCCAGAGTGGTGGCCAAGGGCAAGAACTACCTGGCTCTGCGTATCCGCCAACTGGCCGTCCATCACCAGGTGCCGGTGGTGGAGAACCCGCCCCTGGCGCAGGCTCTGTACAAGTCCGCCGAAGTGGGGCAGGAGATCCCGGCGCATCTCTACCGCGCCGTGGCCGAAGTGCTGGCCTACATCTACCGCCTGATGGGAGGACGATTGCCGTGATCCGAGCAGTCAGCTCAGCCAAGAGAAACCCCCGCCGCGCCGAGATGTTCCGAGTCGGGCCGCTGCGGGTGATTTGCGCGGTGCGCATCCCCGGCAAGCCCGCGCGCACCGGGAGAGCTGGATGGCGCAGGTCAAGGCCCTAGCGGCGCCGGCCGCGACGGCGCGCGGCCGTCCGCTCACCGGCCCCGCCCTGGCCGAGATGGGTGTGCCCCTGGCGGTGCTGGCCATCGTCGTGGCCCTTATCCTGCCGCTGCCCGCCTTCCTGATGGACGTGCTTATCTCCATCAACATCACCCTCTCGGTGGTGGTGCTGCTGGTGGCCATGTACGTCCTGCGGCCGGTCGAGTTCAGCGTTTTTCCCACTACGCTGCTGTTGATGACGCTGTTCCGGCTGGCCCTGAACATCTCCTCCTCGCGGCTCATCCTGCTCCACGGCAACACCGGAACCGCGGCCGCCGGCCAGGTCATCGAGGCCTTCGGCCACTTCGTGGTGGGCGGCAGCTACGTCATCGGCGTAGTGATCTTCCTGGTGCTCATCGCCATTCAGTACGTGGTCATCAACCACGGCGCGGTCCGCATCTCCGAGGTCACCGCGCGCTTCACCCTGGATGCGCTGCCCGGCAAGCAGATGTCCATTGACTCGGACCTCAACGCCGGGTTGATCGACGAGGCCGAGGCCAAGTTGCGGCGCAGGCAGCTCGCCCAGGAGGCGGAGTTCTACGGCGCCATGGATGGCGCCTCCCGCTTCACCCAGCGTGATGCCGTGGCCAGCATCCTGATCACGGCCATCAACATCGTCGCGGGCCTCCTCATCGGTGTCCTCCAGCACGGCATGGAGCTGCGCCGGGCAGTGGAAACCTACACCGTGCTGACCGTCGGCGACGGCCTGGTCACCGTCATCCCGGCGCTGATGATCTCGATCTCGGGCGGCCTGATCGTCACCCGGGCGGGTACCGACACGCGGCTGGGCGCGGAGTTCCGCAAGCAGGTGTTCGGCAACGCCGAGCCCTTGATGCTGGCCGCCGGCGCCGTGGTGACCCTGGCCGCCATCCCCGGTCTGCCCAAGACGCCGTTCCTGCTGCTGGGCGCTGCCTTGGGCACGCTGGCCTGGCGCATGAGACGCAAGACGGCGGCCGCGGAGAAGGCTGGAGCGGCGGCCGCCCTGCCGCCTCACCGGGAAAACCTGGAAGCTCTGCTCAAAGTGGAACCTATGGCCGTGGAGGTGGGCTTGGGGCTGGTGAAGCTGGTCGAGGGAGGCCCCAACTCGCCCCTGCTGCGCCGCATCGCCGCCATCCGCCGCCAGTTGGCCGCTGAGCTGGGCTACTTGTTGCCACCGGTGCGCGTCACCGACAACCTCAGTTTGCGCGCCCGCGAGTACGTGGTTTCGCTGAAGGGGGCCGAGGTGGCCCGCTTCGAGATCCCGCAGGGCTCCGAACTGGCGATCCAGCCGGGCAAGACCCTGGCGCCCATCGACGGAACCCCCACCAGGGAACCGGCCTTCGGCATTCCCGCCGTGTGGATCCGTCCCGACCAGGCGGAAGCCGCGCGCAACGCCGGCTACACCGTCGTGGACGCGGTCAGCATCCTGGGGACCCACTTGGCGGAGATCATCCGCCGGCACGCTCACGAGATGTTCTCGCGCCAGGACGCCAAGAAGCTGCTCGACCGCGTCTCGGAGGACAACCCCAGGGTGGTCGAGGACCTCGTGCCCAAGCTGCTTTCTCTGGCCGCCATCCAGCGGGTCCTGCAAAACCTGCTGCGCGAACGGGTCTCCATCCGGGACGCCATCTCGATTCTCGAGGCCCTGGGCGAGGCCGCCAACATGACCAAGAACCCCGTACTGCTGACCGAGTACGTGCGCCAGGCCATCCGCCGGGTGGTGGTCAAACCCTTCCTGAATGCGTCCGGGGAGCTGCAAGCCCACTTCCTGGCGCCCGGGCTGGAACAGACGGTGGAATCCACCGTCGAGCACGGCGAGTACGCCAGTCACGTCAACTTGGCCCCGCAGGCCATCCGGGACCTCCTGGACCGCCTCCACCGGTCGCTGGGAACGCCGGACATGCCGGTGGCCGCGGTGGTCAGTTCCGGGTGCCGCTACTTCCTGCGGCAAATCGTGGAGCCTTCCATGGCCAGCCTGTTCTTCCTCTCTCACAATGAGATACCGCCGGGGACGAAGGTGCTGTCACTGGGGGTGATCGAATGAGCCAGCGCGAAGGCCTAAGGCACAAGGCAAAGAGGCAATCAGCATGCGACTGAAATCGTATTTCGCCGCCAGCGTAGGCGCGGCTCTGCGCCAGGCACGCCAGGACCTGGGGGACGAGGCCGTCCTGATGGAGGCGCGCAAGGCCCCTCCCGAGGCCCGCCACTTGGGGGAGTGTGAGGTAGTGGTGGCCCTGGCGCCGGCGGCTGTCGCAGAGAACCGGAGTAGCGAAACGCCAGCCGCGGCCCTCGCCACGGCCGCTCCGGCCAACGCCGGCTGGCTGGCCACCGAACTGGCTGAGTTGCGCCGGGAGGTCCAGCGGATAGCCGCGACGGTGGCCCGTTCCGGCTTCACCGCACCCGTCGGCGACCTGCTGTCGGCGGAGCTGTCCGAGGTCTTCTCCCAGCTCGTTGCGGCGGAGGTCGATGCCAGACTGGCCCAGGACGTGCTCAGTTGCCTGCGGGCCGACAGCGCTTCGAGGACGCCGGAGGAACTGCGCCAGCGGCTGCGCGCGGAGCTCGGAAGCCGGTTTTCCACCGACTCCCAGCTTGGGCGAACCACGGAGCCGCCTCGCCTGGTGGCCCTGGTCGGACCACCCGGCGCCGGGAAGACCACAACCCTGGTCAAGCTGGCGGCCCGCTATGGCCTGACTACGCGGCGCCCCACCCAGCTCATCTCGGTGGACACGCTCCGCGTTGCGGCCGGCGATCAGCTCCGCAGTTTTGCCGCCATCCTGGGGCTGGGCTGCCAGTCGCTGGAAGGCGTGGGTGCCCTCAGGCAGGCCCTCGAGGAGCACCGCCACAAGGATCTCATCCTGGTCGATACGCCCGGCTACGCCCCCCGGGATCTGGACGCCGCCGCCGGCTTAGCGGCGTTCCTGGCCGCGCAGCCCGCCGTGGAGGTCCACCTGGTGCTAACGGCGTCTATGAAATCTGCCGATCTTTCCAGCGCAGTGGACCGCTACGCCGTGTTTCGGCCCCGGAATCTGATCTTCACGCGGCTGGACGAGACCTCCTCGTTCGGGCCGATCCTGAGCCAGTCCGCCCGGACAGGCCTGCCCGTTTCTTTCCTGGCCGGCGGTCAGGAGATCCCGGAAGACTTGGAGCCCGCCACGACGCAACGGATCGTTGACTTGGTGTTGGGGAGGAGTGCCGGCTCGTAGGCACGGTTCGGCCACGGCCGCCGGGTGCGCCATGTACGCCTATCAGACTGGAATGGATACAGCCACCGAAGAGCGGGAGCGGCTGATCCTCGAACACCTTCCGCAGGTGCGCCTGATCGCCCGGCGGATTCACGACCGGCTTCCGGACAGCGTCATCCTGGACGACCTGATCTCTACGGGGGTCGTGGGGCTGATCTCGGCCATCGACAACTTCGATCCCACGCTGAACGTGAAGCTCAAGACCTACGCCGAGTATAAGATCCGCGGCGCCATCCTGGACAGTCTGCGCGGGCTGGACTGGGCCCCTCGCCAGAAGCGGCGTATGGCCAAGCAAATCGAGTCGGCGGTGGCCGTTGCCGAGCAGAAGCTCCACCGCTCGCCCACTGAGGAGGAGATCGCCGCCCAGTTGAACCTCAGCTTGGAGGAATACCACGAGTGGCTGGTCCAGGTACGCGGGGTCAACCTGGGAAGCCTCGAATACGCCAGCGGCGAAGAGGGCGGACGAGACCTGCTGAAGCACATCTCCGACAGCGAGGAGAGCTGGCCGTCGCGGATCATCGAGCGCGCCGAGTTGGAGCGGCTGCTGGCGGAGGCCATTGAGAAGACACCCTACATCGAGCGTACGGTCCTCAGCCTCTACTACCACGAGGAACTCACCCTGCGCGAGATCGCCAAGGTCGTCAACCTTCACGAGTCCCGCGTCTCCCAACTCAAGTCCCAGGCTATCCTGCGGCTGCGCACCTACCTGAAGAAACGCTGGCCCATGCGGGGCGGAGGCTGAGATGAGCGTGCCCCAAGATCCGCCCGCCGCCTGGCTGGTGGAGACCTGGTCAGCGTCGCTTTCCGGGGTGCTGGAGTCGCTGGCGGGCGTGCGGCCGAAGGTGGTGGCCGCGCGTCTGACGGAAGCACCTCGGCCCGCTGCGGAGGCCGCTGCCCTGGAGGATCTGCTCTGGTGGGAGCAGCCGCTCACCTTGGAAGGCCGCCCTTCCGTCTGGGTCGGTGCGCCCGACCAGACGTGGCGGGAGATCGGCATCCGGGTGCTGCGAGCCAGCGGCATCGACGATGCCGGGGAAGCCGACACCCGGAGCACCTATCTCGAGGTGACGAGCCAGGCCTTGTCCGGGCTGGCCTCCGCCATCGGCGGCCGCGTGGGCAAGGACGTAGGCTGTGCCGACGGCCGCGAGCTTCTGGATCCGCCTGACGCCGGCATCGAAGGCGAGATCGAGATCGCCCTGGAAGGCGCCTCCCTGCCGGCAGTGCGGGTGATCCTCAGCCAGGACTTGGTCAAGTCGCTGGAGCCTGCCCCCAAGAGCCAGGAACTGGCGGTAGCCGCCGCGGCCGCAGCGGCCGCCCCGTCCGCTCCGTCCCCTCCGCCGCCACCACCTTCAGCACAGCCCCGGACGCTGGACCTGCTGATGGAGGTCGAGATGCCCGTCAGCGTGTCTTTCGGGCGGGCCGAGCTGCCCCTCAAAGAGGTGCTGAAGCTGACCACCGGCTCGATCGTCGAGCTGAACCGGGCCGTGGACGAGCCCGTCGAGCTGATCGTGAACAACTGCGTGATCGCCCGGGGCGAAGTGGTCGTGGTGGAAGGCAACTACGGCGTCAGGATCAAGCACATCATCAGCCCGCAGGAACGGCTGAGAACCTTGAAGTAACCCCATGCTGGACCGCATCTGGCTGCCGCTGAGCTACTACCTGCTGTTGATGGCCGGCTTGGGCGCCTGCCTGTACCTGTTCTTGTCCTTCAAGCGGGAGGTGCGCCGACTGGAGGGTCGCTGGAAGCGGCGGAATCAGGAACTGGAACAGACGCTCCAGGCCATGCGGACCCACCTCGACGAGATGAAGGAACGCCTCCGCGAGGCCGAGGAGCGGACCGGCGTCCTGGTACCGCCCCCTCCTACGCCTTCGGGACTCAACTTGAGCAAGCGCACCCAGGCCCTGCGCATGTTCGCGCGGGGGGAGACCCCGGAGCACATCGCCGCGGCCCTGTGCCTGCCCGACAGCGAAGTCCAACTCCTGCTGAAAGTGCAGAGAATGGTCGCCGAGCAGGCCCACAGCGCCTGAGAACTCCGGAAGGGGAGCCGGGGCCGAGCCTCGTGGACAAACGGTTCCTGTCGTGCTATCGTGTGGAATGCGGGACCCTGCTACGTGTTCCGCTTTAATCCCCTGTTAAGGTGGGCATCTAAATGTAACTGAGGTCACACCTCCTAAGTTCTTCCCTTGTCTCTCTCGCCCTGGTCGCCGCACCCGCGCAGGCCGACACCATCGTCGCCGTCTTCAACGGCGTGGTTCACTCCTCGTCGATTGAGCGCACCGTGGGTGACTCCGCAGGCTGGGTTACGACCACCATCGGCCTGTTCAGCTTCACGCGCACCGGTGGGACTTTTCCCGGCGCCCTGGGTCTGTTCTCTGCCTTCTGCATCGAGCCGCGCGAGTTCGTATCCGCTGGAAACACTTACACCTACAACGTCGGCGATCTCTCCCTGGGCGCCACCAACATCGGCGGCATGGGCTCTGCCAAGGCGGACCAGTTGCGGGAGCTTTACGGCCGCTTCTACCCTGATTTCGGCTCGCCCCTCACCGTGGTGACGGCGGGCGCGCTGCAAATCGCGACTTGGGAGATCGTCCGGGAGACTTCCGGCACGCTCGACGCCTTGACCGGCACGACGCAGTTCCGCAACCCGAGCTCCCAGGCCGCCCTCGCCCTCGCGCAGACCTATCTCAGCGCAATCGACGGATCAGGGCCGCGTTCGCTTGGCGTTGGCGCCGGGTATTGGGTGGGCACCCAGGACATTGTCTTTGAGACTCCCGAGCCCGCCGGCCTCGCGGCCCTCGGTCTAGGGTTTCTCGCCCTGGTGTGGCGCCTGCGCCGCAGGGGCTAGCCCCAATACTGTTCAGTTTGCACCGCCCGGACCGCTCGCTGACGCTCGCGGCTCGGTAAGCGCCTGCGAACACAGCGGCGTGCTACCGAGATGGGATGAGAAGGCCGGCCTCCCGCGGGATGCGTTAAGCTCCCAATGGATGGCGCACTCGAAGGTGCAATCAAAAGGAGGACCGGCCCATGAAGAAGGGTAGCACAAGGAAGGCGAGCAACAG
>VFZS01000175.1 GCA_016871095.1 Acidobacteriota bacterium | reverse complement strand
GCCTCGGCCTCCTCGACCACCGCCACCCATCATGCCCCCGCCGCCTTCCAGACGCACCTCCACAGGCCGCGCCCACGGGGAGTCCTTGAGGACTTTCTGGACCTCCTTGTCGGTCCACTCGGTGAACTTCTTGGTCTTCCAGGGATCGGCCGCGATCAGCACGGCCACCAAGCCCAATGCGATCAGAACCGCCATTCCAAGCTTGCGCATAACCACACCTATGCCACTCAGTATATACTGCGGGGTGACCCATCTGGGGGTGTCGCATGCTACGATTTTTGGCTGGTTTGTTGCCGCTGCTGGCGGTGGCCGAAACCCACACCGTTCTTCCCGCGGCTTTCCGTCACACCTTCTCCGCCGCCCACCCGGTCATCGCCCGCATCCGCCCGGGCGACACGGTGGTGACCAAGGCCCTGGACGCGGGCGGACAGGACGAGCGTGGGGCGCGTGCCGCCGAGCCTTCCAACCCGCTCACCGGGCCTTTTTACATCGAAGGCGCCGAGCCGGGCGACGCTGTGGCGGTGCGCATCGACCGCCTCCGCATGAACCGCAACTGGGGCTGGAGCAGCTTCCGCCTGCTGCTGACCGCGCTGACCAACGATTCCGTCGAAGGCGTCTACTCGGATCGCTACAAGCCCGACCTGCTGCGCAAGGGCCGCGCCAACCTGGTTCCCTGGGACATTGACCTGGAGCGCGGCATGCTCCGCCTGCGGGAACCCATCAGCGCCCGCCTCAAGCTGGAGTTCCCCGCCCGCCTCATGTTGGGGTGCCTGGGTGTGGCTGCGCCGGGCGAGTTCGCTCCCACCTCGGCCATCTCCGGCCCTTACGGCGGCAACCTCGACTACAACGAGATCGCCGAAGGCGTAACCGTCATTTTCCCGGTCTATCATCCCGGCGCCCTGCTCTACCTCGGAGACGGGCACGCCCTTCAAGCCGACGGCGAGCCTCTGGGCACGGGCATCGAGACCTCCATGGACGTCACCTTCACCGTGCAGCTTCGCAAGAAGGCCGCTCCCGCGGGACCGCGGCTGGAGACTTCGGACTACCTGATCAGCGTGGGCAGCCAGCCCGAGTTCGCCAGCTCGCTGGACCGCGCCCTCCAGATGGCCACCACCGACATGTGGCGCTGGCTGGTGCGGGACTACCAACTGGAGCCGTGGGCCGCCCACCTGCTGATCGGCTTGGAGGGCCGCTACAGAGTGGTTACGGTGGCCGGCTCGATGGCACTCAAGATCCCCAGGCGCTGGCTGCCGCAGGCGCGCTGAGGCGCCCTACTCGTCGCGCTTCTTGCCGCGCGGCTTCTTGGCGCCCTCCTCCGTCGAGGGATCGATGGTCGCCAGGACTTCCTTGAAGAGGGCCTCTTTCCTGGCGTCCTTCTTGACGGGAGCCTGCGCGCGCTTGTAGTCGTGCTCGTTGTAGCAGGTGCGGCAGCGCATTTTGGCCGGCTCACCTTTCACCATCGACACGATGGAGTGGTTGGTGATCAGGCGGCACTTGCCGCAGTAGTCGTCGATCTCATCACCCAACCGCAGATCCGGCATCGAACTCTCCGCTGGTGAAGTATATCAGAACGGCGCGGTGTCCAGCGCCCCGGAGTAGGCTGCTGAAAAAGCCTCTGGGCAAGCTGAAGCGTGCCCCACGTGAGTACCCAAGTCGTTGTTCCGCCGTGTGGCATAAGCTTCAGCTTGTGCTCCACGCACCCGCCGGAAGGCTTTTTCAGCAGCCCGGCGGTATCATCGAATCATGCGGGGCAAGTGGTGGCTCGCCGCGAGCGCCGTGATTCTGCTGGCTGTCGCCGCCGGGGCGTTGTCCCTGCTGTGGCGCGGCGCCTCGAAACCGCCGGCGCCTCCCCCCGCCGCCCCCGCGGAGTTTACCGATCCGGAGGTCAGCCTTCCCGGTCTGATCCGCGCCCAGCACGTCATCCTGCTGGGCGTGCCCGTGGACGGCGTCATCGAGTTCACCGCCGTCGAGCCCGGCCAGGACGTCTACGAAGGCGAAGTGCTGGCGCACGTGCGAAACCAGGGCCTGGAGGCCGCCCAGCAGTTGGCGCAGGCTCAGGCCGAGCGGGCGCAGACGCGCTTGGATTCACTTAACAGCGCGCTCATCGCCGCCCGCCTGGAAGCCTCCCGCGCCCGTGCCGACGCATCCCGCGCTCAGACCGAGTTCGAGCGCGCCGAAAAGGCCTACCAGCGCCAGCAGATCCTCAACAAGGAAGGCGCCGCGCGCCGCCTCGAATTCGAGAAAGCCCAGAAGGAGTTCCAGCTCGCCGAGGGCCACTATCGCGCCCTGGAAGAACTGGCCCGCCAGTCCGAGCGGCGGGTCGAATCCCTGGGCAAGGAAATCGACACCGCCCGCCGCCTGCTCGAGGACAAGAACAGCGAGCTCGAAGAGGCTCAGCAGGACAACGCCGCGGCGGAAATCCGCTCGCCGGTGGATGGCATCCTGCTGGCGCGCTCGAAGCAGCACGGCGACGAGGTCACGCGCGACCTCAAGGATTTATTTCAAATTGCCGCGGATCTGTCTCTATTGGAAGCGGTTGTCGAACCCACACCTCCCGTTCGAGCGCGCCTCCGCCCGGGTCAGGCAGCCCTGGTCGTGATCGCCGAGGCACCCGGCGAAGGACTCCAGGGCGTGGTGCGCGAGGTCAAGTCCGGCGAAGCGATTGTCGAGTTCATCAGCCCCACCACCGCCATCCGCCCCGGCCTCACCGCGCAGGTCACGATCAAGCTAAGATAACAGGTTCCAGGGAGAACGCTATGCAGTTCCTCGTTAACAGCCTGCTCGAACTCGTCACCCAGACCTCGACCAACCTGCCCCCGGACGTCCGCGCCGCCATGGCGCCCGCCATGCAAGCGGAAACGCCCGGCGCCAAGGGCGCTCAAGCCTTCCAGATCATCGCCGGCAACGTGGACTCGGCCCACCAGGACGTGGCGCCCATCTGTCAGGACACCGGCATGCCCACTTTCCTGACCCGCACGCCCGCCGGCATCAGCCAACTCGAGATTGAGAAGGCGGCCTGCCAGGCCATCGCCGAAGCCACCCGCCAGGGCAAGTTGCGGCCGAACTCGGTGGACTCGCTCACCGGCAAGAACACCGGCAACAACCTGGGCGAAGGCACGCCCGTCTTCCACTTCCGCCAGTGGGAGGAAGGCGAGATCGAGGTGCGCCTGATACTCAAGGGCGGGGGCTGCGAGAACATGAACGCGCAGTATTCGGTGCCTTGCGAGCTGCCGCATCTGGGCCGCGCCGACCGCGACCTGGAAGGGGTCCGCAAGTGCATCCTCCATGCCGTCTGGCAGGCCCAGGGACAGGGCTGCGCGCCGGGCGCGCTGGGCGTCTGCATCGGCAGCGACCGCGCCCACGGCTACGAGCTGGCCAAAGAGCAGCTATTCCGCCCCTTGGATGACGTCAACTCCAACCCCACGCTGGCCGAGCTCGAAGCCCGCATCATGGAGGAGGCCAACCGCCTGGGCGTCGGTCCCATGGGCTTCGGAGGCAACTCCTCGCTGATCGGATGCAAGATCACCGCCGCCAACCGCCTCCCCGCGAGCTTCTTCGTTTCGGTCGCCTATGAGTGCTGGGCCTTCCGCCGCCTGGGTGTACGCCTGGATCCCTCCAGCGGCGCCATCACTGGCTGGCTTTATCGCGACCCGGATCGCCCGGTCGAGCGCCTGGCCAAAGAAGCCGGCCTCCCGCTCACCGGCCGCGAGGTCGTCCTCACCACGCCCCTCACCGAGGAAGCCGTACGTGCCCTCAAGGTCGGCGACGTGGTGCTCATCAACGGCGAGATGTACACCGGCCGCGACATGGTGCACGCGTATCTGATGAAGAACCCGCCGCCGGTGGATCTGAACGGCGCCATCATCTACCACTGCGGCCCGGTGATGCTCAAGCAGGGCGAGGAGTGGGTCACCAAGGCCGCCGGGCCGACCACCAGCAGCCGCGAGGAGCCCTACCAGGGCGAGGTGATCCGCCGCTACGGGCTGCGCGGCGTCATCGGCAAGGGCGGCATGGGCGCCAGGACCTCGGCGGCGCTAAAGGAGTACGGCGCCGTCTACCTGCACGCCATCGGCGGCGCGGCGCAGTTCTACGCGCAGGCCATCAAGAAGGTCCCGGGCGTGCACTTCCTGGCGGAGTTCGGCGTCCCCGAAGCCATGTGGCACCTCCGGGTGCGGAACTTCTACGCCATCGTCACCATGGACGCCCACGGTAACTCGCTGCACGCCGAGGTCGAGAAGTCCACCGCCGACGTGCTGGAGACCCTGGCGGCGGGCTGAGCCGGAGGCTTGCGGATGGGCGCCAACAACGCGGGAGGCCGGCTGGCGTCGCTGGACGCCTTCCGCGGTTTCACCATGTTCTGGCTCATGGGCGGCAGGGGCTTCCTGGTGGCCCTGGCCGCTCTCGGAGCTCCCATCACGAACTTCATCAGCTATCAACTCACCCACAGCGCGTGGGAAGGGGTCCGCTACTACGACGTCATCTGGCCCTCCTTCATGCTGATGGTTGGCGCTTCGATCCCCTTCTCCTTTGCGCGGCGGTCCCAGACCCAGTCGCGCGCGCAGATCATGCGCCGGGTGGTCTGCCGCGGGCTGGTCCTCTTCCTGCTCGGCTCGCTGCGGGAATCCATCCACGCCGGCGTCCCGAGGTGGATCGAGCTGAGCAGCGCCTTGCAGCCGATTGCGGTCGCCTACGTGGTGGCGTCGCTGCTGGCCGGACGATCAGTGCGGCTTCAGGTATCCCTGGGCGTGGCTATCCTGGCCGGGTACGCGCTCCTGCTGGCGCTGGTTCCCGCGGCCGGGATCCCCGCAGGGAACTACGAGCCAAACCGGAACGTCGTGACCGCCGTGGACCAGATGGTCATCGGGCGGGCGCACCCGGAAGGATGGGGCACTGCGCTGAGCACCTTGCCGACGATCTCGACCACTATTCTCGGGCTGCTGTTTGGACAGTGGCTCATGAGCGGACATCCACCGCGGGTGATCGCCAGGCGTATGGGGATCGCCGCGCTGGGCTGTCTGGCCGCCGGATGGGCGCTGAGCCCGGTGGTACCGGTGATCATGAAGCTCTGGACGACGTCCTACGGCCTGATCTCGGCCGGCTGGGCGGCCCTGCTGTTCCTGGTGTTCTACTGGCTCGTGGATGTCAGGGGAATGCGGCGCTGGGCGACCCCGCTGGTGGTGATCGGAACCAACGCGATCGCCGCCTACCTGGGTCCCACCATCGTGCCGGTCAGCCGCATCGCGGGCATCTTCACCAAGCCCGTGGTCCCGGCCCTGGGAGCATGGGGGCCCCTCTTTGCAGCGGGTGTCGTGCTCCTGGTCAACTGGTCCGTGCTGTATTGGATGTACAGACGCAAGATCTTCCTCAAGGTCTGAGATGCGCGGCGCCTTTATCCGCCTCATCGCTGCCATAGGGCTGGCGGCTGGTCGTTTGGGGGCGGTGGCTGACGATGTGCCCTACCGCTTCCTCCTGGTGATTTCCGATCAGTGGGAAGACCGCGCCAGCCACCTCATTGAGCGCCCCAGCGACTTCCAGATGACCGCTGCCCTGCTGAAGACCTGGGGGCTGCCATTCGACATTCTGCGGCTCGATCATCAGCGGCTCGACCGCTATCACATGCTCGATCGTGACGGACGGCCCCTGCACGGGACCATCCTCTGGAACACGGGGACGACCCCGCTGGGAGACCAGGACCTCGGTCTGCTGCGTGAACTAGTGGCACGGGGTGTCGGCCTGATAGTGCTGGGTGATTCCGTCGCCGCGCCGGAAATCGGTGCGCTGGCCGGCGTGCGCTACGTCAGCCCTTACCGGTCTCACGAGGGACTGGTTTTCAGCGGAGAGCACTTCATCACGCGCGGGTTTCGCGGACGCGAGAAGGAGATCACCGCGGGGGCGGGCTATTCCCTCGCCGGCGTGAAAGTGGCCGCGGAGCAGGCCTCGGTGCTGGCTACCCGGGCGACGTTACCGTTTCTGGCGGTACGGACCACCTCGGAGGGCGGAAAGGTGGTCTGGCTGGGCCTGGAGCGGTCGGTCGGGCAGTTGGCCAATCAGCTCGTGCGCGATCTGCTCAAACGCTGCCTGGTCTGGGCCCAGGGCTACGCCCTATACGCGGAGTATCCCCGTTCGGTGGTGTTGTTCCTCGACGACATGGGAGCCTCCGACAAGACCATGCTGCCCTACTGGCACTACCGCACACTCAGCGAAGAGGAAATCCGAACTGGTCTGATCGAACCGCTCAAGCGTCGCAACGGGCAGGTGGACATCAATGTGGTCACCGGGTATGTGGACCGCGGGACGCGCAGCGTCCTCTCGCCTTGGCGCCAGAGAACGCCAGACGCGATCGATGCCAATGTCGTGCATGACTTCGCGTCCACCAAGCGAGGTCTCGATGCCGGCGTGAGGGAGGGCGTGTTCCAGATCGAAAGCCACGGCTGGACGCACATGCTGCCCGACCTGGACTCGCCGCCCGGCCCGTGGTGGGATGCGCCCATGGACGGGGTCGGCAGCCTGGACTGGTACAACGAGTTCGGCGACAGACTGCGCCAGCGCGAGATCCCGGCAGCGACTCAGAAGCTACACCTGCGGCGCTCGATCGAGTGCATCCGGGAGGATTTCGGCGTCACCCCCCTGGTGATCCGTCCCGGCGGCGGGCTGTACTCGCGCTCTTACGCCAACAGCACGGCCCGCATCGCGGCCCAGGCGGGGTTCGGTCTGGCGACCTGGGGATTCGCCGTCTATCTCTCGGCGGACCTGGTGCTTTCCCTCGAAGGTGTGTCGAACCGGGGCGGTTGGGAATACACGCGTTCGCTCACCGCCGCCGACATTCCCTGGAGCGTGGATGCTCCCTACTGGCTGGGCTTTCACGACCGCGACGTCGCCATGGACAGGGCCTGCGTCGAGCGGCTGTTGACCAGTCTGGGTCAGGGGGTCCGCTACATGAGCGGCAGTGAGTACGCCGCTTATCTGCACGCCCAGGTGGCGCGACTGCCGGAGCGCGGTCTCGCCCTGGCGGTTGACTACGACGAGCACTATTGCCGCTATTTCGCCACCCGGCCCTCGGCCTGGACGTTGCACCTCTCCGACGAGTTGCGCCGCGCCCTCGGGGTGGAGGCGCCCGAGAAGCGCGTCATCACAGTGCCCAAGGGGTTGGGCCGGCATGTGGTTCGCGTGGGAGGGAAGTGATGCTGAAGAAGATCGCCTGGCTGCTGTTGGCGGCTGTCTCCGCCCGCTCATGCGCAGGCATCCAAGGCGCCCACCCCCCGCTGCCCTACCGCCTCCTGCTGGTGATTTCCGACCAGTGGAAGGACCCGGCCAGTTACGTGATCGAAGACGGTGGCGAGTTCCAGGTTCTCGCGGCGCTGATGAAGTCCTGGGGTTTGCCGTTTGAGATTCTGCGCCTGGACCAGCAGCGGATCGACAAGTACCACCTCGTCGAGCGTGACGGCCAACCCCGCTATGGGACCATCATCTGGGATGCCGGCCCGGGCGGCCTTCAGGATAGGGGGTTGGAGTTGGTTCCGGAGCTGGTGAGACAGCAGGGCGTCGGCCTGATCGTGCTGGCGGACGCTGTGGCCGCGCCGGAGATCTCCGGTCTGGCGGGCGTGCGCTACGTCAGCGACTTCATCTCTCCGGACAACCTCGCCGCCACAGGCGAGCACTTCATCACCCGAGGGCTGAACGGCCGCGAGAAGTCCTTTTTGCCCGCGGGGAGATACTGGCCAGGCAACAAGGTGGCCGCGGAGGATGCCGCCGTGCTCATCCGGCGCGGCCCGCATCCGTTCCTGACCGTTCGCGAGCTCGGCAACCGCGGCCGGGTCGCCTGGCTTGGAGCGCATCGAGGCGCCACACAAATACAAGTGCAGGTGGTGCGCGATCTGTTCAAGCGTGCACTGGTCTGGGCGCAGGGCTACGCGCTTTATGCGGAGTACCCCAAGAGCGTCCTCCTGTTCATGGACGACATGGGCACCTCGGACAAGACGTTTCTGCCGTACTGGAGCTACCGCACTCCCACCGAAGAGGAAATCCGCAAGGGCTTGATCGAGCCTCTCAAGCGTCACCGGGCCGTGCTGATGCAGAACGTCAACACCGGTTTTGTAGATCGCCAGTCACAGCGCGTGCTCAACCCGTGGAGGCAGCAGCGCGTCATCGATGCGATTCACCCTGACCGTGTGCACGACTTTTCGTCCACCAAGCGAGGTCTCGACGCCGGCCTCCGCGAAGGCGTCTTCGAGATCCAGAGTCAGGGCTGGACGCACATGCTCCCCGATCTGGATTCGCCGCCCGGTCCCTGGTGGGCGGCACCCATGGATGGCGTCGGGAGCCTGGGCTGGTGGACCGAGTTCGGCGACCCCGTCCGAAAGAAGGAAATCCCCGCCATCACACAGGCGTTCCATATGCGCCGGTCGCTGGAGCAGATCCAGGAGGACTTCGGCGTGACGCCGCTGTTTCTCATGCGCGGCGGCGGAGGATTCAGCCGCTCGTATGCGAACCACACCGCCCGCATCGCCGCGCAACTCGGCTTTGGCCTCAGCGAGCTCGGTGGCGACGAGTACCTGGGGCCGGACTACGTCATCAACCTCCAGCCCGTCCTGCGGAGCGGCGGCTGGGCCTGCGACCGGCAGGTGTCCCCGGGCGAGATCCCCTGGACCGTGGATGCTCCCTACTACCTGGTCTTTCACGATCGGGACCTCTCCTTGGACGTCGGCTCCGTGGAGCGCCTGCTGTCCAGCCTCGGCGGTGAGGTCCGCTACATGAGCGCAAACGAGTATTGCGCCTACCTGCACGCCCGGGTGGAGCGGGTGCCGGAGCAGGGTCTCGCCGTGGCCATCGATTATGACGGCCACTACTGCCGCTACTTCGCGACCGCCGGATCGACCTGGACGCTGCACCTGTCCGACGAGCTGCGCCGCACCCTGGGGGCGGAGGCGCCGGAGAAGCAAACCATCCGGCTACCCAAGGGTCTGGGCCGCCACGTAGTGCGTGCCGGCCGGAGAGCCCCTGGCTAGCCGGCAGCCAGGGCTTCAACACGGGCGCTTCTCTGCTACAATAGGTTTGCTACGGCCAGGTAGCTCAGCTGGTAGAGCGCGGCCCTGAAAAGGCCGGCGTCGGCGGTTCGATTCCGTCCCTGGCCACCAAGAAAATCAATAACTTACGAC
>VFZS01000174.1 GCA_016871095.1 Acidobacteriota bacterium | reverse complement strand
TGCGGTTTAGCTCACCGCCCGGTTCCCTCGCCGGGCGGACCGGAGCTGCCCGTCTGAGCCGAGAATCGTGGTCCGCCCGCCGAAGGAACCTTATGCATTAACCACGCGATGGTGAATTTTTCGCCACTGGATGGTCAATCTGCACGGAGGGCCCAGATCGGGCCCCCCGCCCCCCCGTGCTAGCATGGAGACTCAGGCTCCGGGTTCCGTGCGACGGGCGGCTGCGAACCCCGCCAGGTCCGGAAGGAAGCAACGGTAGCGGTGCGGTCCGTGCGCCGCGGTTCACCTGGAGCCTGAATGGAATCGGAGCAGGCCGCCGCTGATCGTATGTACCAGGTCATTGCCCGCAAGTACCGGCCCCAGACCTTCGCCGAGCTGGTCAACCAGCAGCACGTCCGGACCACGCTGGAGAACGCCATCGCGCAGAACCGCATCGCCCACGGCTACATCTTCTCGGGCCAGCGTGGCACCGGCAAGACCACCGTGGCGCGCATCCTGGCGCGCTGCCTGAACTGCGTGCTGGGCCCCACCGCCGCCCCGTGCGGCAAGTGCGAGAGTTGCGCCGAGATCGGAGGCGGCGGCGCCCTGGACGTCATTGAGATCGACGCCGCCTCCAACCGCGGCATCAACGAGATGCGCGAGCTGCGCGAGAGCGTGCGCTACCGCCCGGCCCGCGACCGCTACAAGGTCTTCATCATCGACGAGGCGCACCAGATCACCAGCGAAGCCTTCAACGCGCTGCTCAAGACCCTGGAGGAGCCGCCGGGCTGGGTGGTCTTCGTGCTGTGCACCACTGAGGCGCACAAGATCCCGGCCACCATCGCCTCGCGCTGCCAGCACTTCAGTTTCCGCTCGGTGGATTTCGAGGAGCTGGTGGCGCGCCTGGAGTGGATCTGCCAGCAGGAGGGCATCGCCGCCGACGCCGAGACGCTGGCCGTGCTGGCCCAGGTGGGCGAAGGCAGCGTGCGCGATTCGCTCTCCGCGCTGGATCAGGCCATCGCCCATTGCGGAACCGAGCTGAAGGCCGCCGAAGTGCGCGCCCTGCTGGGCGTTTTCTCGCTGGAACGGCTGGGCCAGGTGACGAGCGCACTCCAGGAGGCCAACTCCGCCCGCATGCTCGAGCTGGTGGACGAACTGGTGCGCAACGGGCATCACTTACAGCATTTCTGCCGCGAGCTGGCCCGCTACTTCCGCAACCTGCTGGTGGCCAGGATCGCCGGCCGGGATACGCGGGTCATCGCCGCCTCCGGCCAGGAGCGCGAGCGGCTGGCCTCCCTCGCCGCCTCCTTCTCGGAGCAGGACCTGACGCGCTACCTCCAGCTCACCCTGGATTTGTTCCGCGACCTGCAATACTCCCTGCAACCGCGCCTGCACCTGGAGGTCGGGCTGATTCGGCTGGTGGAGGCGGGCAGGCTGCTTCCGATCGAGCAGGCGCTGGCCAGCCTGGGTGGGGCGCCCGGGCAGACTTCGCCCCCGCCGGCGCCCCCCACGGGGCAGACCAAGGCCGCCCCGACGCTGTTCTCCGAAGCGGCGCAGGCGCAGCCCTCCGGCGCCTGGAAGGAGAGGCTGTGCGCGGCCTTCGCCGAGCTGGGCATGAAGTTCAGCGCGGATGCCGTCGAACACTCCGAGGTGGTCGAGTCGGGCGGCGTCCTGGAGGTGCGTACGCCCAAGGACTACGCCCTGTCCATGCGGCCCGCCGACGTCGAGAAGGCCCTCAAGCACCTGGGCGGGGATCGCCGCAAGGTGCGGATCACCTTTGTCGAAACGGCTGCCGCGGTTGGGCCTCCCCCGGCGCCGGAGCAGCAGGACGACATGACCCGCCGGGCCCTCGAGCATCCCGAGGTGCAGCGCTTCCGCGAGGTATTCCCGGACGCCGAGGTGCGCGGGGTGCGCAGTCTGCAACAATAGAGTTTCTCGGCACAAGGAGCACACACGTGAGAGTCCCTTCGCACATGGGCAACATGCAGGCCATGCTCAAGCAGGCCCAGCAGATGCAGCAGAAGCTGCAAGAGGAGATCGCGCAGATCCGCGTCGAAGCCTCCGCCGGGGGCGGCATGGTCGCGGTGCGCATGGACGGGCAGAAGAACGTGCTGGGCGTCAAGATCGACCCGGAAGTCACCGGCGACGTCGAGATGTTACAGGACATGGTCATGGCCGCGGTCAACGAAGCCGCCAAGCGCGTGGACGAGGAAGCGAAGCAGAAGATGGGCGGCATGCTGGGCGGGATGGGCCTGCCCCCCGGGCTGTTCTAGTGCCGTTCCAACTTGATACGCCTATGTACTATGCCTACGTGCTCCGGCGCGAACGGTATCTCAAAACAGGAGGAGGGAAACGGCGCCTGCCTCAGAGGCTCAAGGTGTGGCTCAACTCCGTTAGCCGCAGAAAACTGGAACGGCACTAGCCTATGCCCGACTATCCCGAACCGCTGGCCCGGCTGATTCAGGAATTCAAACGCCTGCCGGGCATCGGTCAGAAATCCGCGCAGCGAGTGGCCTTCTATATGCTGCGGGCCCCGCGCCAGGACGCCGAGCGGCTGGCCCAGGCGGTGCTGGACGTCAAGGACAAGCTGGGGCTGTGCGGCGTCTGCAACAACATCAGCGACAGCGAGCTCTGCCCGTTCTGCGCGGACGCCGGCCGCGACCGCGGCGTGATCTGCGTGGTCGAAGAGCCGCCTAACATCCTGCCCATCGAGACCACGCGGCAGTACTCCGGGCTCTACCACGTGCTGCACGGCGCGATTTCGCCGCTGCGGGGCGTGGGCCCGGAGCACCTTCGGATCAAGAACCTGCTCGAGCGGCTGGGCTCGGGCGAGGTCCAGGAGGTGATCCTGGCCACCAACCCCACACTGGAAGGCGAGACCACCGCGGCCTACCTCTCCCGCCTGCTCAAGCCCCTGGGGGTGAAGGTCACCCGCATCGCCATGGGCGTGCCGGTGGGCAGCGACCTGGAGTTCGCCGACGAGGTCACCCTCACCAAGTCGCTGGAAAACCGCAGGGAGATGTAGCCCGCTAAGCCCGCTCGCGCAGGCCCTGCTCGCTTAGGCCGCCGATCTCTATGTCTATCAAGCGGTTAGGTTCGCGGGCGTCAGCCAGTTCAACCTTGACGTAGTTGTCGCTCAGGGCCTGGCCCGGCACCCCCAGCGTCACCACCGAGAGCGTCCTGCCGACCATGCTCTGGCGGAAGGCAAGGTTCTTGGTGGCGCCCAGCTCTCTCAGCACCCGATTGCGTTCCTTGCGCACACGGGGCGGCGCCTGGCCGGGCGCTGAAGCAGCCGGCGTGCCTGGCCGGGCCGAGAAGGTGAACACGTGGAGGTAGGTGAGCGGGAGGCGCTCGACGAGGCCGCGGGTCTCCTCGAACTCGGCATCCGTCTCGCCAGGGAAACCGACCAGAACGTCGGCCCCGAGGGCGGCCTCGGGCATGCGGCGGCGGGCCTGGCGGATGCGGTCCTCGTAGTGCCTGGCGCGGTAGGTGCGGCGCATGCGGCGCAGCACGGCGTCTGAGCCGGATTGCAGCGGCACGTGCAGGTGCCGGGCGAGGCGCGGGGAAGTGGCCATCAGTTCCAGCAGGGCGTCGGAAATGTTCATGGGTTCGATCGAGCTAAGCCGCAACCGCTCCACCAGTGTCTCGTCCAGCAGCCGTCCGAGCAGGTCCACCAGGCGCTGGCGCGGGCGGAGATCCCGGCCCCAGCGGCCCAGGTTGATTCCGCTCAGCACCACCTCGCGGTAGTGCGCGCCGAGGCGGCGGACCTGCTCGACGACCCAGCCGGCGGGAGCGCTGCGGCTGCGCCCGCGCACCAGCGGGATGAGGCAGAACGAGCAGCGGGCGCTGCAACCGTCCTGCACCTTCAGGTTGGGGCGGGTGCGGTCTTCCGTGTGGATGCCGGGCACGGCCCACTGTAGGTCCAGTTGGGCGCAGGGGTCGCCGACCTGGATGAAGCATTCGCCGGGCGCCGGGTCGGCCAGTAGCCGGGCGATTTGCGGCTTATGGGAGTTGCCGACCACCCAGGTGACACCGGGAAAAGCAGCCAGCTCCGCGGGCGCCCGCTGGGCGTAACAGCCGGTCACCAGGATGCGGGCGGCTGGATTGTCGCGACGCGCCTGGCGCAGCGCCTGGCGGACGTCCCGGTCGGCGGCGGCGGTCACCGTGCAGGTGTTCAGGATGATCAGCTCCGCCTGGTGTTGCGGCGAGGCTGCCCAACCCTGCCGGGACAGCTCCTCCGCCAGGGCGGCGCCTTCGGCTTGCGTGGTGCGGCAGCCGAAGCTGCGGATGAAAAACGTACCCACCTGCCACGATTATAGGGGGTGGCCGGACCAGCGGCGGTGCGGCCCCTAAAGTCCTGCTTGTCACCCACCGATGATTGCCTAGAGGTACAGTGTACATGGACCGCCTGCTGTCGCAGGAGGAAATCGACAGCGTATTTCGCAACCTCAAGCAGAAGGGGCGCCAGGAGGATGCCGCCAGCAAGGCGGTGCCTTACGACTTCCGCCGGCCGGACCGCATCGCCAAGGACCAGCTCCGCGCCATCCACCTGCTGCACGACAACTTCGCCCGCAACCTGGGCTCCAGCCTGTCGGCGTACCTGCGCGCCTACGTGATCGTCAACCTGGTTTCGGTGGAGCAGATCTCCTACCAGGAGTTCTGCCAGTGCCTGCCCTCGCCCACTTGCCTGGTGTCTCTCGGCATGAGGCCTTACGACGGCAACGCCGTCTTCGAGATGAACCCCAGCCTCGTTTTCCCCATTCTGGAGATGCTGCTCGGGGGCAGCGGCAAGGCCAGCGCCCGGATCACCCGGGAGGTCACCGAGATCGAGCAGGTGGTGCTGGAGGGCGTCTACCGCGTGATCCTACAGGACCTGCGGCAGGCCTGGCATGGAGTCACCAAGATCGACTTCGCCATCGAAGCACGGGAGACCGAGCCGCAGCTTCTGCAAATCCTGGCGCCCAACGAGGCGGTGGTGACCATCGGGCTGGAGGTGCGCATCGCCGAGAACTACGGCATGATGAACATCGGGATACCCAGCATTATCATCAAGATGCTGCGGCAGAAGTTCGATCAGCAGTGGTCGGTGCGGCGCAGCGAATCGACGGAGGCTGAGCAGGCCCGCTCCTTGCGGCTGGCCAAGCCGGCCCTGATGCACCTGGATGCCCGCCTGGAAGGGCCTACCCTGCAAGTGGGGGTCCTGATGCGGCTGAAGACCGGAGACGTGCTGGCGTTTGACTATCCGGTGAACCGGCCCCTGGATTGCCTGGTGAACGGGAAGTTGAAGCTCCGCGGGCAGGTGGGCAGCGCCGGGCGCAAAAAGGCCTTCGTCATCAAGGAGTGGCCGCGGCCGGTGGAGTAGGCGCGCCGGCGGCGGCTTCGACGACCACCCAGTGCTGTCCCCGGGGCAGCGCCAGGATGCAGGCATCCCGGCCGGCAAGCACCACCGGATCGGGGACTACGACACCGTCCACTTGAACTCTCTCCGGGCGCCGGTCCAGCACCGCCAGCGCGCGGGCGGAGCTGCGGTAGGTGAACTCCAGCCCGCCGGGGCGCGCCATGGCGCTGTGCAGCTCCGCGTTGAGATCCAGCAGGCGCAAGGGAACCTCCTCCGCGGCCGGAGTGACAGTCTGGAGTCCCGGCGGCAGCCATAGCGTGGTGGCGTCCCTGGCCGGCCACAGTCGGCCGTTGACCCGGGCGGGACCCTCCCACGGCACGCCCACGCCGTGCGGGGAATCCACCTTGAGGAGGCCGCCGCTCGAGTCCGCGCGGCTTACCACCGCCGCGGCGGCGGGCAGTAGCGGCAGGTCGGGCCCCAGGATGGAGTTCTCGAAGTACAGGGCCACCCGGGAGAAGCTGCGCGCGGCCTGGTTGACCAACTGGAGCAACTCCGTTCCGGTCTGTTTCTTGGTGGGGTAGACCTCCTGGTAGCGCTCGACGATGTTGATGTCCACGGCCAGCCGGTCGGTGTGACGGGTCAGGCTCTGGTAGCGCCGCGCGATCTCGGCGTAGCGCTGCGGCCCCAGGTGCCAGACGGTGGCCGGATCCTCGACCAGGAAGGTGAAACTGTGGTGGTCCAGCAGCGGCAGCAGGCGGGCGGCGTCGGCGCCGATGGCATCGCGGATGCCGGCGTCGTAGCAATCGTCCACGTGGGTCAGGACCAAATCCAGGTCTGGCCGCCGGGCGCGCGCGCTATCCAGCTCGGCCAGCCATTCGGATTGCAGGCGCCGGGCCAGCTCGGCGCGGTAGTCGAGAAAAGCGCGCAGGCCATCCGGGTTGCGCGCGTGATGGCGGGGCGAGGCCGTCTGGAAGAGATCGAGCGGATCGAAGCCCCGGGCCCGGCGGAACTCGCGCCGCACGTCCTCGTTCAAGGGCGTGAACCGTGCCGGATTGGCCACGCCCTCCAGCGACTCGAAGTAAAGCTCGGCCAGGTTGACGCCATCCCAGTCGAATTTGTCGACCAGATCCCGCACCAGGCGCGCGGCCTGGCGGCGGCCATCAGGATGGACCAGGTTCATGAGCTTGCGCCAGTCCAGGTGGGCGTCCTGAAGCAGGGCGGTCTTCTCACGCCACTCCGGGTACTGCCGCCAGAACTGCTCGCTCACGTGCGGCAGCTCCAGCCAGGCGTAGACCAGAATGCCGTGGCGGTGGCAGCTTGCGATCAGCTCCCGCAGGTAGGCGTCATTCTCGCCGTGCATGAAGTGCCAGGCCGCCACGTGGAGAGCGGCGATGCCGGCCTGACGCCAGCGGCGGCCGAAGTAGTCCAGATCGACGCGGGCGCGGTAGGAGGAGTCGAAAAAGGCCCACAGGCGGCGTGAGCGGAACGGCGGCGACAGCCCCAGATCAGCCAGGGCGTGGATCAGGTAGGGGAACCGCTCGTAGCCCCGGCGCCCGGGCGATGCCGCCACCCACAAGACGGCGCCCGCCCCCTGCCGGAAGCCCGCCAGCACTGGCGCGCCCTGCCAGCGCTCCCTGGCAAACACGCGGGCTTCCGCCGGCGTTTCGAAACGGGGCACTTCCAAGGGTTCCTCCCAGACGATGGGTAGTTCCGGCATCCGGGCGTCCCGGATCTGACCCACCCTGACCCGTCCCGTGCCCGGCCGGAAACCGAAGTCGGCGGCCACCTCTGATTCCCCCTCCAGGACGAGAAAAGCGCCCTGCTCGAGCCTCTCCCGCCAGGGCCGGGCCGCGCCCGAGGCGCCGCCTCGAATGACGTACACACCCGCCGAGGCGTCATCTCCGGCTTGGAAACCCACTGCGGAGAGGATTTCGGGCCAGGCGCCCGGCTCCCGGCCCATCACCCAGAACTTCAGCGGCGCCGCCCCTCCGGGCAGGGCCGTCACCAGCAGTGCCAGCACAAGCTGAAGCTTGTGCCACGGTGGGGCGAGCTTCAGCTTGCCCAACGGCTCCTCCAGCAGCCTCCTAGCGAGTGAACGCATAGGCGAAGCCTGCCCGCAGGTCGAAGAAATTGGGGCCGCGGGGGTTGTCCTGGTTGCGTGTGTAGACGCCCCGCAGGAAGTGGACCGAGAACACCAGATTTCCAGGCAGGCCGCGCCACCGCCACCGCAGGCCGGGCCCCAACTCCAGGAAATTGGCCCAGTACTGCCGCTGCGTGTCCGCGGTGAGGTGGCTGTTCCAACAAAGCTGGGCCTCCAGCCGCCCCACGACGGGCAGCGTGTAGCCGTAACGGTTCTGCCAGTACACCAGAAAATCGTTCTGGAAGCGGCTGATGTAAACGCCATCGGCGGAGGTTTCCGCAAAGAGGCCGCTTCCTTCGCCTCCCAGCAGGCGGCCCAAGCCCCGGCTGAGGGCCACTCCGCCGCGGAAGTCCGGGGCCAGGCGGCGGTCCTGGGGCCTCCGCAGGTAGCTGGCCGCTGCGCCCGCCTCCGCCCATAGCGTCACTCCCGGCCAGGGCGAGCCGGTAAGCCCCGTGGCCAGCAGGAAAGAGCTTTCCGAGAGGTACTGGGGAAGCGCTTCCGAAGTGGTGCGGCGGGTGTCGCCGATGAAACGCACCGAGAGGTAGGGCCGCACGGGTAGCTGGCCGAGGCGGATTTCCGTCCGCACCTGACCATAGGAGAAGACATCGTGCCAGCGCGAGGAGAAGAAGGGATACACCCACGCTGAGGAGCGGAAGCGCCCCACGGCCGGACGGAGATTGCGATAGCCTTGCCCGGCTTCGCGGGCCAGGCGAGGGTCCGGGCTCTTGCGGGCCAGCGCGAACCATCGGGCGGCCTGGGCGTCGTCCCGCAGCAGGTTGTAGGTGCGGCCGAGCTGGAGCATCACGGTGAAGTCCGCGGGGTTGGCCTCGTGGGCCAGCTTCAAGTAGCGCAGAGCGTCGTTGAGGTATCCGGCCTCGTAGCTGCGCTCGGCCATCTCCCGGGCATCCAGGCTGCGGGTCCGGGCGGCGTCGTGCGCGGCCCGGGCCTCGACCGAGGCAGCCTCCGGAAGGTACTCCCGTGCGGCCTCAGCCACGCGCGGCTCGCTGCCGCCGGCCGCTTTGCGGTATGCCGCCAGTGCGCGCTCCGTCTGCCCCAGAGCGTGCCAGACGCGGCCCAGGTCCAGCAGTAAGGCCTGCTCGCCCGGGCGCAAGCCATAGGCGGCCTGGTAGTGTTCGGCCGCCAGGGCCAGCTCGTCGCGCTGCTCGGCCAGCGTGGCCAGCTCGTAGTGGGCGCTGTAGTTGCCGGGCGAGCGGGCCACCGCCTCGGACCAGCGCCGTATGCCTTCCGCCAGCGCCTGGTCGATGCTGTCGAAGGCGCGCCCGGCGGTAGCTCGGACCGCCGGGTCCGGGTGGTGACGCAAGCGGTCGAAGAGGCGGCGCGCCTCGGCCTGGCGGCTGGTCTCGTAACACAGGAAGGCGTACTCCAGGGCCAGGTGCGCGTCCTCCGGATCCAGGCGCAGAGCCGCGCTGAACTGCTCGCGCGCTCCCTCCCGCTCCCCGATCTTCAGCAGGGTGTAGGCCAGATCCTTGCGAATGGCGGGCCGCTCCGGAGCCGTCTCGGCGGCCTCCCGGAAGCGGGCCACCGCCTCCTCGTAGTCGGCCCCCCGCAGCGCCGCGTAAGCCTTCTCCAGGAAGGGGTAGACGGGATCCGGGTTCTGACCGCGCAGCAGGGCGCAGACCACCACTCCCAGCCAGCTCCAGCGCGCTTGCATTTCTACACCAGGCCGTCAAAGAATTAGTGGCCTCCGCCGGGCCAGGTTCT
>VFZS01000173.1 GCA_016871095.1 Acidobacteriota bacterium | reverse complement strand
AGGTAAGTGGAGCGGGCGCTGGTCTCGGGATTGCCGGGCCTCAGGATCAGACCGTAGTTGTAGACGAACACCGGCCGGCCGTTTTCGCTGAGCTCGAGCGAGCGGCCGTCCAGATCATGGAAGGCGAAGGGGCTCTGGGCCAGAGCCGCGCAGCACGCCAGCGGAAGAAGCCAGGAGAGTAGTCGCATGTTCGCAGCGTTCTGCTATCATACCAAACGGCAACTGCCGGAGGAGCATTCACCATCATGACCAGACGCCAGCTTCTGGGCGCCGCCGCGAGTGTAGGCGGCGGTTTCCCGCACATTTCGAACGCGCAGACGCGCCGTCCCAACATCATCTTCGTGATGACCGACGACCAGCGCTGGGACGCCATGAGCTGCGTCGGCAACCCCATCCTGCGCACGCCGCACATGGACCGCCTGGCCGAGGAGGGCGTGCGCTTCACCGACGCCTTCGTCACCAACGCCCTGTGCTCGCCCAGCCGTGGCTGCATCCTGACGGGCCAGTATTCGCACGCCCACGGCGTCACCACCAACGGCGGCAAGTCGCACTACTTCCGCCCCGGCATCACCACTTTCCCCATGCTGCTTCAGCGGGCCGGCTACTACTCCGCGGTGGTGGGCAAGTGGCACATCGCCACCCTGCCCGAGGGCCTGGGCTTCGATCACTGGTGCATCCTGCCGGGGCAAGGCTCCTACGTGGACCCGGTGATGATCGCCAACGGCGGGCGCGTGCAGTTTCGCGGCAACTCCGAAGATGTGGTGGGCGATCAGGCTCTGGAGACCTTGCGCAGCCGTCCCAAGGACAAGCCCTTCTGCCTGCTCTACCACTTCAAGGCGCCGCACCGCGCCTGGATCCCGGCCGAGCGCTTCCGCCAGGTCTATGATGACATCACCATCCCCGAGCCGCCCACCTTCAACACCGGGCTGGACGACCGCCCCGAGTGCGTGCGCAACTCGGACATGCAGATCGCCGACATGCCGGACTTCCGCGAGCGCGGCGTGCCCGCCCACCTGCCCCGCGAGGAGCGCAAGCGGCTCAACTACCAGGTCTTCATGAAGAACTACTACCGCACGCTGCTGGGCGTGGATGAGAACCTCGGGCGCGTGCTGGATTTCCTGGACAAGCAGGGCCTGCGCGAGAACACCATCGTCATCTACACCGGCGACAACGGCTTCTTCCAGGGCGAGTACGGCATGTTCGACAAGCGGCTGATGTACGAGCCTTCCATCCGCGTGCCCATGCTGGTGCGCTATCCGGCGGCGGTGAAGCCGCGCGTGGACCGCGAGCACATGGTCCTCAACAACGACGTGTTCCATACCGTGCTGGATTACGCCGGCATCCCGCTGCCCAAGGAGACCGAACACCACGGCATGAGCTGGCGGCCGGTGCTCGAAGGCCGCGCTGCGACCTGGCGCGACTCCTGGTTCTACGAGTACTTCGAGTATCCCGGAGCGCACTGCGCGCCCATCCACCGCGGCGTGCGCACGCGGCGCTTCAAGCTGATCCACTACCTCCAGGCGCCGCAGGCCTGGGAGCTGTTCGATCTCGAGAAGGACCCCGAGGAGCGGCGCAACCTGTACGCCGATCCGGCGCACCGCGCCGCCGTCGCCAAGCTGCGCGAGGAACTGGAGCGCTGGCGCAACGTGCTCAAGGACGACCGGTCCGCGGACAACACCCCGATCGCGCCCTGCACCAGCCGCATGGCGAGGCTGTGACCGAACGGGGACAGACGGAAGCGTCCCCGCGGGGACGGCGCAGCATGCCCTCGGCCGCGGCGCCGTCCCCGGCTGGCACTGTCGCCGTCGTGGCGGAGAAGCCCTCCGTGGCGCGCGACCTGGCGCGGGTGCTGGGGGCCAGCAAGAAGGGGGAAGGCTACCTGCACGGCAACGGGTACGTGGTCACTTGGGCCATTGGGCACCTGGTGGGCCTGGCCCAGCCGCACGAGATCCGCCCCGAGTGGCGGCAGTGGCGGCGCGACCTGCTCCCCATTCTGCCTGACCGCTGGCCTCTGGTGGTGTATGAAGAGACCCGGCAGCAGTACGAGCTGGTGCGCAAGATCCTCACCTCCCCCAAAGTCAGCCGGGTGGTGTGCGCCACCGACGCTGGCCGCGAAGGCGAGCTGATCTTCCGCTACATTTACGAGGCCGCCGGGTGCGACAAGCCGGTCGGCCGGCTGTGGGTCTCCTCGCTGACCGCGGAGGCCATCCGCGCGGGTTTCGACGCCCTGCGCGAGGGCCGCGACTACGACCCCCTGGCCGACGCCGCGCGCGGGCGTAGCCGCGCCGACTGGCTGGTGGGGATGAACCTCTCGCGCGCCTACACCCTGGCCCTGCGCGAGGAGTTCTCGGTGGGGCGCGTGCAGACGCCGACGCTGGCCCTGCTGGTGGAGCGCGAGCTGGCCGTGCGCGCGTTCGTCCCGGAGGATTACCTCGAGGTCGTGGCGACCTTCCGGACTCCGGCCGGTTCCACCTATAGAGCGACGTGGTTCAATCCTACCGGAGAGAAGGGCCGCGAAACCAGACTGCCGGCGGATGGCGAGGAGGCCACTCGCATCGTCGAGCGCGCGCGCACGGGCGAGGCACGCATCGAGTCCGTGCAGGCGGAGACCCAGCGGATGGCGCCGCCGCTGTTCTACGACCTCACCGAGTTGCAGCGGCACGCCAACCGGCTGTTCGGCTTCCCCGCCCAGAAGACCCTCAACGTGGCCCAGGCCCTCTATGAGCGCTACAAGCTGATCAGCTACCCGCGCACCGACAGCCGTCACCTCTCGCGGGATGTGGCGCGCACTCTGCCACGCATCGTGAAGATCATCCAGGGCCGGTACGAAGGGCTGCTGGCCCCCGGTACGGGGGAGCGGCCGCTGGGGCGGCGCTTCGTGGACGACTCGAAAGTCACCGATCACCACGCCATCATCCCCACGCCCACCCCGCCGGAGAAGGCCGCCCTCGGCGCGGATGAGCACAAGATCTACGATCTCCTCTGCCGCCGCCTGCTCAGCGCCTGGCATCCGGATCATATCTGGTCGGTGACCACCGTCATCACCGCCATCGCCGGTGAAGACTTCCGTGACCGCTACCGCGCCAGCGGGAGCGCGGTCGAGCAAGTGGGATGGAAGGTGCTGGACGTGGGGCCGGAGCGCAAGCGGCAGCCGAAGAAGGCCGGTGAGCCCGCCGATGTGGACGAGCAGTCCCTGCCGGCGGGCCTTGAAGCAGGGCAGCCGCAGCAGGTTACCGGGGTCGAGTCCCTCCAAAAGAAAACCCGGCCGCCGCGGCGCTTCAACGAGGCCACGCTGCTGACGGCCATGGAGACCGCGGGCGCGACGCTGGACGAGAAAGAACTCTCCGACGCCATGAAGGAGAAGGGCCTGGGGACTCCCGCCACGCGCGCCGGCATCATCGAGATCCTGCTCAAGCGCGGCTACATCCTGCGCGAGGGCAAGTCGCTGAAGGCCACCGACAAGGGCGTCCGGCTGATCGAGGCGGTGCACGCGGAGGTCAAGAGTCCCGTCATGACGGGGCAGTGGGAGGCGCGGCTGAAACAGATCGAGCGCGGCGCCGCCGAGCTGGCCCCCTTCCTCGACGGCATCGCCGCCTACGTCCGCGACGTGGTGGGCAAGGCCCTGGGCGGCGGGGCGACTGGTGTCGCGCGCCCCCCTCGGGTAGACTAGGAGCGAAGGCTATGAAAGCGGTTGAGTTTCGCAGCCGGATGAAAGCCGACGAAAGTCTCGAGGTGCCCCGAGACCTGGCCGCCCAAATACCTAAGGACCAGACTGTGCAGGTCATAGTGCTGGTTCCAGAAGAAGCCGAGGATAGCGAGTGGCAGCGGGCGACGGCGGAGCAGTTCCTGCGAGGCTACGGCGAATCGGACAGCATCTACGATGCCCTTTGACCCCGGCGATCTGCTGCTCCTGGCATTTCCCCTCACCGGCCAGACCGTCGCCAGACAGAGGCCGGCGCTGGTCCTGCTCGACACCGGCGATGAAGACGTTGTCGTGGCCCGCGTCACCACGCAGCCCTGCTCCACACGGTTTGACGTGGTGATCTCCGACTGGCAGGGCGCAGGTCTGATCGCCCCTTCGACGATTCGGCTCCACAAGGTGGCGACCATCGAGAAGCGGCTGGTCAAGCGGCGGCTTGGCCGCCTCCAGGACCCCGACCGTTCGGCGGTGTGGTCCGTCCTTGTGCCTATGTGGCGCCAAACGGCAAAGTAGCCCGGCTCGCGGGCGTCGCCGCCTACCTGCGCCAGGTGGTGGGCAAGGTGCTACGCTGAGACCGGGGACGGTTCCGTCTGTCCCCCTCGAGGAGGGTCTTCCCATGGCTGCTCCACAGTCCCGCCGCACGTTCCTGCATCGCCTGGGCGCCGCGGTTTCGCTGACCGAACTCGGATCGCGGCTGGCCGCCGCGCCGAACGAAGAGTTCTACTGGATCACCATCCGCGGCCAGTTTGCGTTTGAAGAGGCCCGCGTGCCGATGAACGCGGCCAACCTCTGCCCCTCGCCGCGCGCGGTGGCCGAGCGAGTCACCGGGCTGACCCGGGACATCGACCTGGACTGCTCCTTTCAGAACCGCGCCAAGTTTGCCGGGATGCTCGAAGCGTCGCGCGCCAAGGTGGCGGCGCAGTTGGGCGTGTCGGCGGATGAGATCGCCCTGGTGCGCAACACCAGCGAGGCCAACAACACTATCAACAACGGGCTGCCGCTGAAGGCCGGTGATGAAGTCATAGTCTGGGACCAGAACCATCCCACCAACAACGTGGCCTGGGACGTGCGGGCGGCGCGCTATCACCTGGTCATCAAGCGGGTGGCCACGCCGCAGCATTCCAGCGGCGCAGACGAGTTGATTGGCGTCTTTGAGCGGGCCTTCACGCCGCGCACGCGGGCGCTCGCTATTACTCACGTATCTAATGTGAGCGGCTTGCGGCTCCCGGTCCGCGAGTTGTGCGAGCTTGCCCGCCGGCGCGGGATCTTCGTCCACGTGGACGGCGCGCAGACCTGGGGCGCCCTGCAACTGGACCTGCGCGCCATGGGCTGCGATTCCTACAGCGCCAGCGCGCACAAGTGGTATTGCGGGCCCAAGGAAGCGGGGTTGCTCTACGTGCGGCAGGACCGCATCCCCGAGATCTGGCCCAACACCGTGGCCCCGGGATGGGGCAACGACGCCGATCCCGACGTCAAAGGGGCGCGCAAGTTCGAATCGCTGGGGCAGCGTGACGACGCCTGCCTGGCCGCCGTCGGCGCCACGGCGGACTTTCACCAACTGATCGGACCGGCGCGCCTCGAGGCGCGGGTGCTGGAGCTGGCCACGCGGCTCAAGGAAGCGCTGGCGGAACTGGGCGGCAAGCTGGTCAGCCCCCGCGAGCCTGCCCTCAGTGCGGGCGTTTGCGTGCTCGCGGTTCCGCCCGCGCGCCGCCAGGAGCTGTTCGACCGCCTATACCGGGAGCATGGCATCGCCGGAGCGACCAACGGCGGGCTGCGGCTGTGCCCGCACATCTACAACACCCCGGACCACCTCGACCGCGCCGTGCGCGGGGTGAAGACGCTGCGCCACCTGCTGGCGTAGTCAGGTGGCGCCATCGCCGGGGGCGGCCGCCTACAATCGGCTAGCGATCAGCTTCGCCAGGCGGATGGCTTTCTCTTTGTCGCCCAGCGCCAGTCGCAGGTCGATCTCCACTCCCGTGTCTCCCTTGGAGAAAGCCAGATACGAGGCATACGGCGCCATCCAGGCTTCGTCCCCGACTCCAGGTAGCTTCTCAAATCCACTCGAGGCCCCGCCCCATAGCTGTCCGGCCAGGCGAGCAGCGGTGACCGCGGTACGCCCGTCGGTCCAAGGCCCTTTGACTTCAACGTACGTCTCGTCGCTGCCGGGCTTCGCCTGGCCACCGTCGGCCTGCTCAACGTGATAGCGGCAGGTCACTTCATCCACGATTTCCCGCAAGTTAACCTTGGCCCCTGGGATCTCGCCGACTTCGTTGGGGAACATCTTGGAGCGGCAGACCCAACTCGAACCCGCGATGTCCAGCTTGGGAAAACGGCCCAGGCTCGTTGCTTCTCCCCACGCGGACGAGCCAGACGCCGGCAGGCCGATGTACGCCCGCCCGGATGTGTTATCCTCTCCTTGCCGGAAGGCCGCGAGGAAGAGGATTCTGGCCTTTGGTAGCTGACTACATTCCGGGAGTGTCTAGATGAGCGTAATCGATGATTTGAAGGAAGCATTTGCTGGAGAGAGCCAGGCCAATCAAAAGTACCGTGCCTTTGCCAGAAAGGCCGAACAGGAAGGATTCCCCAACGTAGCCCGCCTGTTTCGAACCACCGCCGAGGCAGAGCGCATTCACGCCGAGGGGCACTTGCGGGCCTTGGCCGCCATCGGCTCGACACGGGAGAACCTGCAAACGGCCATCGACGGGGAAACCTATGAGTACACCACAATGTACCCTCCCATGCTCGAACAGGCCCAGGCCGAGGGACACCGCGCGAAGCTCATGTTCGGGTACGCCGTCAAAGCCGAGGCGGTTCATGCGGGGCTGTACAAGCGGACGCTGGAAGCGATCGAGCAAGGAGAGGATCTGGCGGAAGTGCGGTTCTACCTTTGCCCCATTTGCGGTCACATCGAATTCGGCGCCGCGCCCGAAGCCTGCCCGATTTGCGGCGTGCTGGGGACGAAATTCGTTCAGCCTGTCTGACCGCGTCAGCTTGATCCCTGGAGGTCACACCCCATGAAAGGAAGGTCTGCGAGGCGGAAGGTAAGCCGCCGGGAAGCGCTCGGCCGAACGGCCCAGATGGCGGCCTCCGCCGGACTGGCGCCGGTCCTGCATACCGCCATCGTCCCCTGCGCGCTGGCTCAGGACGCGCCTCCGCTCAAAGTCTGCGCGGGGGTCGATCGAGTCACCGTCTTGACCGGAAAGACCTACCTGCGCGGCTGGGCGGGATATGGCGAACCTCCCAGGTCCAATGTTCCCGGAGGCCGCCGCGGCGCAGCCCCGCCGCCGGAGCCCACTGGTCCCAAGCCGGAAGTCCTCTGGACCAAAGACTCCGGCCCGGGAAAGGCCGTGTTCGCCGACCCCAAGGCGCTGATCACCACCGCCACGTTCTCAGCCCCCGGCGCCTACGTCCTCAGGCTCACCGCCGACAACAACCGCTCCAAGGCCACGTCCACCCTCGCCGTGCTCGTAGAAGCCCCGCCGCCCGCACAACAGCTTGATGCCGTCTACACCAGGCGCTTCAAGATCGACAGCCCCCTGTGGAGCGCCCGCGCGAAGGCGTTGATAGTGAATTGGATCCCCCACTGCATCGACCAGATCAACCGCACCGACATCCAAGTCGGCCCCGGCGGCATCGACAACTTCGTGGAGGCCGGCAAGAAACTGCGCGGCGAGCCGCACGGCTACCACAAGGGCTACGTCTTCTCCAATGCCTGGGTCCACCAGACGGTCGAGGCCATGAGCATCGCGCTCATGATCGACTCCCAGGGCGATCCGGAGATCGCCGCGGCCCACCAGAAGATGCGCGCCACGCTCGAAGACTGGATTCCCAAGATACTCGCCGCGCAGGAACCCGACGGTTATCTGCAAACCGCGTTTACGCTTTCCCGCTCGGATCGCGGCAGGACCATCGACACCAGCGGCTTCAAGCACTGGGATCCGGCCCATCGGGGAGATCACGAGGGATATGTCGCCGGCTACTTCCTGGAAGCGGCCATCAACCACTACCTGATGACGGACCGCCAGGATGCGCGGCTCTACAACGCCGCCAGGAAGCTCGCGGACTGCTGGTGCGACAACCTCGGTCCCCCGCCCAAGAAGCCCTGGTACGACGGCCATCAGCAGATGGAACAGGGCCTGGTGCGCTTCGGCCGTTTCGTCAACGACATGGAGGGCGGAGGCAAGGGACAGCGATACATCGACCTCGCCAAGTACCTGCTCGACGCCCGCTACACCACTGCCACCAGCCCGCGCGAGCAGCAGGAGTACGACCAGAGCCATCTGCCCGTCATCCAGCAGTACGAGGCCGTCGGGCACGCCGTGCGCGCCGCCTATACCTACTCGGGCATGGCCGATGTCGCCGTCGAGACCCACGACCCGGATTACCAGAGCGCCGTGAAGTCCCTGTGGGACAATATGGTCAACCGCAAGTACTACGTCACCGGCGGCATCGGCAGCGGGGAAACCTCCGAAGGCTTCGGCCCGAACTACTCGCTGCGCAACCGGGCTTACAACGAATCCTGTTCCACCTGCGGGCTGATCTTCTTTCAGTGGAAACTCAATCTGGCCTGGCGCGACGCCAGGTACGCGGACCTCTACGAGGAGTCGATGTACAACGCCCTGCTCGGCTCGATCGACCTCGAGGGCAAGCACTTCTATTACGACAACCCGCTGGACGAGCGCAGTGCGCGGTACAAGTGGCACGTCTGCCCCTGTTGCGTGGGGAATATCCCGCGCACGCTGCTGATGCTGCCCACCTGGGTTTACGCTAAAAGCGCGGATGGCGTCTGGGTCAACCTGTTCATCGGCAGCTCCATCACCGTCGAGAACGTCGCCGGCACGGACGTGGAAATGGTCCAGCGCACGGACTACCCCTGGAGCGGCAAGGTCTCGATCACAGTAAACCCCAAAACGCCGAAGAAGTTCGCGGTCCGCATTCGCGTGCCCGACCGGGCAGTGAGCGCCCTTTATCGCCCCGCGCCAAACGTCAGCGGCATCGGCGCCGTCGCCGTCAACGGTTCACCGGTCACAGCTTCCATCGAACGCGGCTACGCTGTCCTCACCCGGGCGTGGAAAGCCGGCGACCGCATCGACTTCGAATTGCCCATGCAGCCGCAGCGCATTCATGCCAGCGACCTGATCGAGGCCACGCGCGGCAAAGTCGCTCTCCGGTACGGCCCCCTCATCTACAACCTCGAGCAGGAGGAGCAGGAGATCACGAAATCGCTGGCGCCGGGATCGCCGCTGGAAACCGAATGGCGGAAGGACTTCCTCGGCGGGGTCGTCGTCATCAAAGGGAAGTTCGCCGACGGCTCTCCCTTGCTGGCGATTCCCAACTTCGCCCGCATGAACCGGAATCCGGGGCTTTCGTACCCACCCTCGCCTCCGCCGCCCGGCCCCGAGGGACGCCGCCCCGAGCCGCCACCACCCGCCTCCATCGTCTGGATCAGGGAAGGCTGAGGGGCGGCACAACTCGATTCGTGTGCTGTCCCGGGCGAATGGAGCGGGAGACGGGACTCGAACCCGCGA
>VFZS01000172.1 GCA_016871095.1 Acidobacteriota bacterium | reverse complement strand
AGAACAGGTACTTCATTCTTACTCTACCAATCTTGTGATGCCCGAAGCAAGCCGGTTGTTGCGGGCGCCCCTCCAGTTCCCGGTGGAACAGGCATTCTGGCCTGTGGCTCGGCGCAGCAGGAACAGGCCTGGAGGCATGTCGAGCAACAGGCCTGGAGGCCTATTCTACTCATGCGGTAGGATAGGCGCATGGCGGAAATCGCAGCGGGGCTCCGGCGGGAGGAAAACTTCCTTGTTACCAACGATGTAGCGGTGGACTTCCTGGGGATGGAGGAAGCCCGGGTGCTGTCCACACCTCACCTTATCGGCTGCCTGGAACTGGTGGCCCGCAACCTGTTGAAAGAGCGGATTGAGGAGGGGGCCGACTCGGTCGGGTCCGAGATCCAGTTGCGTCACCTGGCGGCCACGCCTGTGGGCATGCAGGTGCGCGTGGCGGCCGAGGTCATGGCGGTGGATGGGCGGCGGGTGCGCTTTCGCGTCGAGGCCTTCGATGAGCGGGAGAAAATCGCCGAGGGGGCCCACGAGCGGGTAATCATCGACGTGGCGCGCTTCGCCGCCCGGGTCCAGGCCAAAGCCGCGGGGCGGTAGTCTGGCTCTTGTGCTACCGTTTCGGGTTTCACGATCACCAGAGCGGACCACCACTCGGCCCAGGCTTGGGTCAGCCAGGCCTCCAGCAGGATTCGGATCTGCGGGAACCACAGATTACCGACAGGCACCGAGCGTCCCGGCCGCCCGCTCACCCCTTCACTGCGCCCGCGGCTTCACATCGTAGGGAGCCGTCTTCCCCGCATGCACACGGTGCAGCCGTCGGTGCGTGATCTTCATGGCCTCGACCAGCTCCCGGCAGGGCCGGTCGGTCACGTCCACCAAGCCGATGTTGTAGTTCTCTCCGTCCATCCGCCCGGTGGAGGGCTGGTCCACCCACTGGAACCAGCTCGATCCAATGAATGCCTGGAACGCCGCCGCCTGCTCGACGTAGTAGCGGTAGGCCACGCCGCGCTCCGCCTGATCCCGCACCTGCACCAGACCCGCGGCCAGGCCACGGCCCGGAACGCCAAAATGGAACTCGCCCACGATGATCGGCCGCCCCGTCACGCCATAGATCTCCTCCAGCACCTTGACGTTTACCGAGGTGGCGTAGACGTTCATGCTGTAAACATCGAAAGCCTTCGAGGCGCGCAGCATCTCGGCCGGCGGAAGGCTGCCGCCGAAGCGCAGCCCCAGGTTCAGATGGTTCGGGTCGTGCCGGCGGATAGCCGCGTTGATCACCTCCAGATACCGGTCGAAGGCGCGGTAGATGAACTGCCTGCGCCGCTCCGGCGTGTCGCCGTCCGCCAGAAAGGCCTTGGCCTGGCGCTGGATCGGGCTGGGCGGCCGCTCCAGAATGACATCGACCACGAGGGACTCCCGGCCCGGCCACGGCGGCTCGTTCGCAATGAAATAGCCCAGCAGGTAGGGGTCGTCCTTGCGCGGCGCGCATTGCTCGGCCGCCGCCTGGTCGGCGATCTTCGGGAACTCGTCCGAGAACACGTCCGGCATCCCCAGGTAGCCCGTCTCCATGCCCCATCCCCGCAGGTTCACCACGTATGCCTTCTGGTGAGCGTCCCACAGCCGCGGATCGCTCCAGTTGCCAATCGTGTTCAGGCCCCACGACTCCATGCGGCGGATGGCCAGGTCGATCCACTTCGACTTCGAGTCCGCTCCATGCCGCCGTGCCAGGTTCCACGCGTAGAAGCCCGTCTGCGGGCGGCGTCCGGGGGCCGGCGCCGCCTCGGTCGGCGGCATCGCCGTGAAATAGTCCTCCCTGCCCTTCAGGCGCGCGTCGCCCCCGCCCCCCCCGATCCCGGTCGAGCTGGTAGAGAAGAACAGGTGCCCATCGGGATCGACGAACCACCAGCGCCCGTCCACCCGCTCAACCCGGAAGAAGCCCGTCGCTTTCGCCTTCGTGCCGAGATAGCCGCCGTACTTGCAGTAGCCGAACTCGCCCGCGTTCAGGCCGGCTTCCTCGGCGGCCCACTCCTTGTTGAGCTGGTCCAGGCTCTTCGCCTTCCCGGGCCAGTCCTCCGGGATCCACTGGCCGAATTCGTCCACTACCGGTTTCCGGTCCAGGATGTCGGAACCCGGATCCACCTTGGACAACCGAACCGCCCGGATCTCGAGCGCCGGCTTCCCCAATGGAGCCTGCATGGTGACTCCGATCGCTTCGACCGTGTTCAGCGGCCCGTAGACTCCCCCAGTGCTGATCCAGAAGGAATTACGAGGGACCTTGCCCACCGACGCCAGGTCGAAACCGGCGCGATTCGGCTGCCGGTAGTATTGCAGCGGCACCGCCGCGCGGATCCACACGTTGGCCAGCGGATGCATCTGCCTGCGCTGCACGCGGTCGCTGCTGTAGAAGGTCAGGAAGAAGCGCTGCGGCGAGGAGGCCATCAGCTCCAGCTCCAGGAAGTCGTAGCCGGTCCAGTCCGCGGGCAAGCTCGGATTCAGGTCCTTCAGCGCCCACTTGTGCTCGGATTCGGCGCCCTCGAAGACGACGCGCCGCGGTGCGGCCGAGGCGAGAGGAATCGCGCCGACAAGAAGTGTGGCCGCGACCATAAGGTGTGGAATCATCGTCAGTCTCCTTGCCGCCGCCAGCGGAGCCTGGCCCAGGGGCCGAACGGGCGCGGCGACGAGTCCAATATAGTAGTTCCCGCAGTTCCGGTGTGGGCCACGACCAGTCTCTCTTCCGCCCAGCGGCATGGGTTCGGCCTTCAAGGCCGCAACTGGCGGACCAACCAGGAGGCCAACGAAGCGGGTTCCCGCGCCGCGCCTTGGACTGGCCGGTTGCGGCCATCCACGAGCCCGACAAGCCTCACCGGACGGGGCGCCAGCGCGGCGGTCAGGTCCGGGATGTCGCCGGCTTGCAGAATGCCGGGCACGATCACATCCAGCGGCACGTAACAGTAGCGGTCTTCGAGCACGGAAAGGAACGACACCAGGCCACCCCGAACCGCCATCGCGCAGGCGCGGTCTTCGTACAGAGCGGTGAGCAGCGCCAGCAGGGCGCCGAGCGGCTCGGCCTGGTGAAGCGGGTGCGGCCCCAGCCGCCGGTGGAGGCTCTCATAGGGCAGGATGCGCTCCGGGTTTGCCGGGGCGAAGGAATCGCCCCATACGGCGATCCGCTGGGGATGGATGTCGGCGCGGCTGGCCAGGTACCCGAACACGCTGCGGGCGTCCCTGAGTTGGGCGCCCAGCAAGGTGTTGCCCAGCATCAGGTCGGTTGCGGCCAGGCCCATCGCGCCGGGGCCGCGCCCGGCGTCAGGAGCAGTCTCGCCGGTCCCGCGCACGTCGGTCAGGCACACGGTGATGCCAGCCTCCAGGAGCGTGTTCAGCTCGGCGCCGCGCGCGGAGAGGAACCGCTGCTTGCCTCCCTGCGCGAACGCCAGTACCGCTGGCAACCTGGCGAGCGCGTTGGCCGGCTTCAGGAGCAGCAGGGGCACGGTGATGCCCGGCTCGGTCTCCAGCGTCACGCCCTCGGCCTGAAACCCGGAGCCGAGTCTGGACCACCGGGATCGCGCCAGGGAGGGGGGCGCCGGTTCGATGTCGCCCAGCTTCGCGGTGAGCGCCGCGCGCAACTCACGGCGGCGATCCTCGGGAGACGCCCGGCGTCGCCAGTGGGCCGCCTTCAACCGCGCGCGAGCCATCTCCAGCGCGATCTCACTGGCCGGCTGGGGTGTGCGCTCGGCCGCCAGCGGGGGCGTCAGACACATGAGTTCGGCCTCGGGGCGCAAGTTGCGGTATTCCTGCGCCGGTGCGGGGAAATCGAACCACCGCTTCAGAATCGGATACAGGCGCTTGCGCAAGAACGTCCCAACGTTGGTGCACTCGCCCGGGCCCGGGAAGGGACCGAACCCGTCCACTGCGTCCAGGTGGTCGCCGCGGCCGTAGAACTGGAAGACCTGCTTGTACCGCGCCCATGCGGGCTGGCGCTCAACGCCCTGGGGCCAGGCGATCTCGAAGGCGTAGACGAACCTTCGCGGGGCCACCGAAGCACAGATGAACCAGGGGAAGAACTGATCAGCCGCGCTGCGCCAGAGGTTGCGCGTGGTTTCCCAGCTCCCCCATCCCGGGAAAGCGGTGTCGAAGTCATAGGGCCGCGGGCCTTCCAGGTAGTGCTCCTCGGGCCCCGCTTCGCCGAAGTTGAAGGGAATCACGGCTGCGATGCGGTCGTCCAGAGCGGCAGCCACCGCGGCCGGATCGCCGCCGCCCGCCACCGCCCCCAGCAAGACGATGCGCTCGGGGTCGATATACCGGCGCTCCAGGAGCAAGTCGATGCCCCGCAGCAGGTCCCACACCATCCACTGCATGAGGCTGTCGCCGGCCAAGTGGAGTTGCATGCCGAGGGCGTAGCGTGAGTAGTAGCTCTCGCGCGGCCAGGGGTTTGATTGCAGGCGCTCGCCGGCGCCAAGCTGGTCCATCACCAGCACGGCGATGCCCTGCCGCGCCCAGGTCATCCCCAGGTCCTGCAACTCAGCCTGGGTTTTCGGGGCGTGGTGGCTGTGGACCAGGACAAGGGCGGGGATCCGGGCGGAGATCCTGGCGGGCAGGTACAGGTTGGCGGTGACCAACAGGTGCGGCCGGCTCTCATAGACGAGGTTCTCGATCACGAAGCCATCGCCGAAATCGGCCCGGCGGGTGACCGCGGCGCGCAGCGGCGTGCGCGGGGGAAGAGGCGCCAGGGAGGCGCGCAACGCCGCCAGCCGCGGATCACGAAAACGCTCCCAGTCAGCGCGGCTGCGGACCTGCTGCCAGGCGCGCTTTTCCCGCTCCGCCTGCTCCGCCATGCGGCGCTGGAGATGCCGCCGGAGCATGTCTCTGTCCGGCCACACGCGCGCGTCGAGGGCGGCGAACCCCGCCGCGGGCGGCGCAACCGCAGGGCGCGCCAGACGCGGTGGAAGCGCCTGCAACGAGAGTCGGCCAGTGGGCTGCTCCGTGCGCGCGGTGAGGGCGAAATCCGCGCGGTCGTTGACTGCGGGCCAATGCCAGCGCAACTCCGGGGCCTGGGGCCGGGGGACCCGCAAACGCTCCACCGCCAGGAAGCCGATCTCGGCCACCAACTGGAGCGGGATGGCAGCCTCGACCCTCCAGTCTCGCTCAGTCACGGAGGCCGCCGCTGCCGCGTGCCCGGCCGCGCCGGGCAGGTCCGCTGGCACAGTGGATTCCACGCGGAGCCCGCCCAGCGGATTGACGGAGACAACAATGGTCTGGCTCCGGCCGTTGGGCGGGCGGATGCTGAAGCGCCAGGAGATCAGGTCTTCGCGGCCCCACGCGGGATCTCGACCGGTGGAGAAGGCCACGACCCGGTCCGGTTCAGGCAGCCGGGCGCTGAAGCAGAGGGAATGGCCGTGAATCAGGATGCGGGTCTCGCCACCCTCTGGAAACGGCGCGCCGAAGTCCGCGGCCGCCAAGGGGAGAACGCGAGCCTGCCGCCACGGCGCATCCTCGAGAGAGCCGTCGATGGCGAGCGGGCCGCTGCCCCGCGGTATGGTCCAAGTAGCCGCGCCGGCGGCCGCCGCGGTGAAAAGCAGGAAAGCGCAACGCACGGCCCCGGCCTCCTGGCTACTTCAGTGCGCCAGCCACTTCTTCAGGAAGGGCACCCCGGATTCCAGATGAATCTCGTGCCCTCCCTCGTGCAACGCCATTTCGATCCGTTCCCCGAGGCCCAGCCGGCGGTAGTGCTCTCTCGAGGCTTCGAACTCCTCGATCACCTGCGGCCACCAGGCGATGCCGTCTTTCTTGCCGGTCTGGACCAGCAAGGGGCGCGGGCAGATCAGGCTGGTCACGTCGCTGTCGCTGAACTCCGTGAGCCAGCCGCGAAAGAAAGCGTGCTCCTCCCGGGTTTCGAGGAAACAGCTATAACGCTTGTCCGGGATGACCATCTTGTTGCGGCGGTGGTTGAACCAGGCGGTGACTACACCGCAGCGGATGCGCGGTTCCAGCGGCATCCAGAACATGGCGGCCATGCCGCCCAGACTGATGCCCCACATGCCGATACGGTCCGGATCGATACGCCGATCCTTGAGCGCTTCAGCGAGCAGGACCTGCATGCGCGCCAGCTCGATTCCGGGCAGCGTCGTATCCGCCAGCCGGGCCAGACGCTCCAGGCGGTTGCGTTTCTCGACGGTGGCAAGATTGGCCGGCGCCAGGACGGCAAAGCCCGCTTGCAGGAGAGCGTGGCCATAGTCGTGATAGGAGCCGCCGTCGTCGGCGACGCCGAACACACGCTCGGGAAAGCTGCCGATGCCATGCTGGGCGAGGACCAGCGGCACGCGCGCGGCCGCGTTCTCGGGTATCGCCAGCAACCCCTCGGCACGAATCGCGCCGAGAGACACTTTGAGCCACTCAGCGCCGGCCACGAACGGGCTGGCGGCGCGCTCCGCGGGCGCGGCGGGCCGGAGATCCGGCGGCGCGAAGATGCGGCGGTAGCGCTGCCGGTTCGGCTCGACGCTGCTCAGGAAGGCTGTGACGGTGGCGTACGAGCGGCTCCACGCCTGGGCCGCCCGGGCCGGATACTCCTCCACCAACTGCTGACGGAAATACTGCTCGAGGTCCCGCGCGTACTGCTCATTGCGTTGCCGAACCGCCTCCGCGGGGTGTTCCGCGGCGGCGCGCGCCAAAGGAGCGCTGCCGCCGCCCAGCAGCCACGTCCGCCGGGTCAACACCAGCGCACCTCCGGCATCGATTGCCGCTCGCGGGCGTCTTTCGTGTGGGGCAGCGCTTCCGTCTGGACGACTTTCACAGGACAGCTCCTATGGGTTGTTGGTTTACCCGAATCGGCGCCGGGAGTCAAGAGTAAGCCATCGGTTACGGCTATGCCGCGCCATGCACTTACCGCTGCTTTTCGGCGAACGGGCCGATCACGGGCAGTGCCAGCCTCTTGTTCTGGTAGGCCTGCCACATGAGGAAGACCAGCAGGATCACCCCCGCCAGGTGCAGCAGGCGTCCCAGCCAGTAAGCCGCGCTCCACGGGAGCAGGGTCCAGACGACCGTCGTCACCACAAACCAGGCGGCGTGCAGCAGAATGGACTGCCAGGCGTCGAAGCGGACCCGCTTGTTCTGGTTGTAGGGCGCCACCGCCAGGAAGATGATCGAGATGATCAGGCCGGCGCCCGGAATGTAGCACAGGGTGCAGGCCAGGTTGTCGGCCAGCTCGCCGCCTGCCGCCGGCTGGGGCTGGCCGCCGGGAGCGCCGCCCGCGGACGGCTCCACGGGCTTGCCGCAGTTGCCGCAGAAACTCCCCGAAACCGGGGAACCACACTGACTACAGAAGGCCATGGTCTCCTCCTCGGGCTTCCGATCTGCTCTAATGTAGCTCGGGCCGGGGTGGCGTGACAACCGGCCGCCGGGCCCCGGGGGCCGGTCAGCGTCCTCACCAAGCCACCAGAGCGGCTGAGCCGCGGCCGGACGAGGCTAAGGCACTCTTGTCTCCGATCCCGTTAATGAGACTCCATGGGACTCCAGCAGCAGGCCGCTGGCTCGATCCAGCGCCGCTCTGGCTTTCACGAAGCCCGCGCTCGCAGAGACCTCCGCTGATCGTGCCTGCGCCAGGTCGCGCTGATACTGGATCACCAGGAAGGTTGTCGATGCGCCCACAGCCAACTTCTCTTCCTCGGCGGCCAGCGCCTGTTCCTGGAACTCCCGCTCGCTCTCGGCGGCAGCGAGCGTCGCTCGGGCCTGTTCCAGCGCAATCAGCGCGTTCTCGATCTCGACGTGCACCTGCTTGTTGAGCTGCCGAAGACGCAGTTGCTGCTGGCGCAAGGCAAGGTTGTCCCGCGCATAGTCCGCTTCCGCAGCCCGGTTCCGCAGAGGGATGGTGAGTTGGACGCCTACCCCGTAATCGGGGAAGCTGCGACGAAGCAACTGCGACAGGGCGGCGCCGTATCCCCCCAATAGAATCGGATCGGGCCTGTGCGGGGCCATGCCAGGAACCGTGAGCGGGTTGACGTCCCCGGCCAAGGCGTTGTTCCGCACCGTGGCGACCAGATCCAGCGAAGGCAGCAGAGCGTTCTTGCTCCCTCTCAGAGCCAACTGAGTGCTGTCGATTTGAATCCGGGCTTGTGCCAAATCCGGCCTCTGTTTCAAGGCGTTCGCGGCCAGTTCGGAGGCCGGTGGTATGCGCTCGTCGCGGTCAACCCGCAGGGTGTCGGTCGGGATGATCCGGACAGCCGCCAGCGCGGAATCCGACACGGTCCTCCGCGTGAGGTAATCTTTGAGGACCGTCTCCTGTTGTCGGACGAGGCTTTCGGCCGCGATCAGGTCGCGCCGGCTGCGGGCGACTTCCGCCCGGGCGCGCACCACTTCGATGGGCGCGCGCGTGCCTGCCTCAACGTGGGCCTGATTATCACTCAGAAGCTTTTCGGCGCGCTCCAGCGTCTGACGACGCACCTTGACATCCTCGTTCAGACTAGCCAGATCCCAATACAGCCGGATCACCCCCGCCACAGTGCTGATTACCTGCTGCCGGAAAACCAGATCGGACTGGATGCGGCTGTTGCCGGCGATACGAATGAAGCGCGAATTCAGGGCCCGCCCGAAACCGCGCAGCAGGGGCTGGGTGAAGGCAATCCCGAAGGAGGAGGTGTTGAACGGGGCAAGGTCGTAGCGGCGATGATTCAGCGTTTGATGGCTGTTCTCGAAGCCGGCGGACAGTTCGCCTCCAGCAAGAAATCCCTTCTGCCATCCGAAGTTCGCAGTGTTAGCGCCGGTTACCAGCGCCGGCGTGCCCACCAGGAAGGAATTCAACTGCGGGGCTGTGAGATGGTCCGTGCGGACCTTGCCGGTGAGGACCGGATCGAGCGCCGGCGGCAGACGCCCGGTGCTCAACTGGGTTGGTCCGGCAATGGACAAGTTGGTCTCTTGGCCGGGCCCGAGCGCCGCAGCCAGTACATCACCTCCGGCGCTCACGCTCTTCGGTCCCTCGCGCACCGAAAGGGGGATCCCTTTCGGCAGCGCCCCGGCCCTGGTTCTCTTAAGATCCGTCTCTGCAAAGCGCGGCCCGAGACGCTGCAACTCCACATCCAGGTTGTTTTCGAGGGCGATGGCGATGGCGTCGCGCAGCGAGAGGTAGGCATTGCCGCCTCGCACCAAAGAAGCCAGCCGAGGCGAATCCTCGTACACCTGCGCCTGCATCCCCACGGCGATCAGCAGGCCGGCGAGAAGGATCGCTCTCATTGGGCGGCCCCTCCCTTTTTCGATGCC